>NZ_JALAMR010000001.1:0-62027 GCF_026790125.1 Bacillus sp. N12A5
CATCTTATGGGGTCAGTCCCCTTAAAAAGAAGCTTTTATCTGGATTCTCTCATCACTTGATGAAAGTAAAACCGGTACGTATTTCGTAAAAATGTCTCAACCGGAAGCTGCACATCGGCCTGGTATTTACTGATGATGAACGGAAACCGCTCGATCCCTTTCACACGCAAATCACTCGCTTGCTCTTCATCTGCTGCCATCCCTTGCAGTACCGCTTCAACGATCGGCCAGCACGCTTCTCGCACGTTCCGAAGAACGTCTTCATCTCCGGTGTGCTGATATTTCGTGATCCAGCTGATGATTTGTTTCTCCATGAGTCTCACCTTTCTTCAAAAAAAGAGGCGCTGCGTTTTTGCCAGCTCCTCTTTTTATTCTTCGTAACCTATCAGTTCTCCGACTTGGACTTCCTGGCCTTCTGTTAAGTTGGCAGACGGCTGGAACGCGTCTTTTTCAAAAATCAAAATGACAGTTGAGCCGAATGAAAAGTATCCCAGCTCTTCGCCGATCTCGAGCTCGTCCCGTGTACTCGTCTGCACGATAGAATTAATATTCATCGCGCCGACAGGAATCATCAGGATATTTCGGGTGCCGCCATTCAGCTCGTACACAAACCGGTAATTTTTCGACAGTACATCTTTTCCATATTTTAACCCTAATTGATTGACGGGATATGAGCGATTTCCGAGCTCGGCCAGCTTTTGATACCTGCAGCTGATCGGGGAATGGAAACGGTGATAATGCCGCGGGCTTAAATACAGAACGACAAAATACCCGCCGTTGTATTGATGGTCTGCGCTTTTACAGCCGGTCAGCTCAGCGAATGAGTAATCTTTTCCCTTTACCGTAAAGGTTTGATTCGGGTTGATTTTTCCCACTGTCTGAACCACGCCGTCAACAGGGCTGACTACCGCATGAGCCTCTTTTGACACAGGGCGCCGCTCCAGATTTATTTGTCGAATGAACAATTCGGACAGCGAACCGTAATCAGCGGCCGTACCGTCCACATCCTCCCAATTCAGCCGAAAATGTTTTGAGAAAAGCGGAATGACCGGCTTGCTGATTTTAGACTCGCAAAATCCCTTAATCAGATAGGATGACAGACGATGATTCGTCAGCTCTATCAATGATCGATACAGAATCTTTACAGCCGTATTAAACATGGATAATCCCTATAACCCTTCCGATTGTAATAAAAATAAAGCACCATAAAAAGGCGCCGATTGCCGCAAACGCAATATACGTTTTCAGCTCCATTTTGCCGATTCCCGAAAAGTAGCACGTCACATGCCGGACGCCGGGAATGAAATATCCTAAAATAAGCGAATATGGACCGTATTTCTTCATCCATTTTTCCACTTTCAACATTCTCTTTTCTTTTAAACCGACCCATTTGCCGTACTTGTCGATAAACGGGCGCCCGGCTTTTCTGCCAATCATGTAGCTGATCAGCATGCCTGACAAAGCGCCAACAAAGCTGATCAATATCGAAAGCTCATAATTCAGCACTGCAGTGTGCGTGAAGTAACCAACAACCGTCATCATCACTTCATCTGGAATCGGCAGTCCAACAATCCCTAGAACCAGCATCAAAAAAATAGCGAGATAACCGTAATCCGCTATGAGCTGCTGAACTAATTCCATCTCTCGGACTCCAGATTTTCTGCCGCGTGTTTTTTAAAATGAGGGAATTTTATTTTACTCACCATTAAATATGAAAGCCCGCAAGTGCCGATTGCCAGCAGGATCGGATTATAGACGAAGCTTAGAATAACGAGACACATGCCCGCAAATGGAATCGGCATTCCGATAAAGGTCGGAAGCTTGCTTTGCTCAATGTTAAATTTAGAGAGGCGAAGCATTCCGCAAATGCTGTACGTCAATGCGCATAAAATCCCGATAAACGGAAGAGCGTATAATGCGACACTGTAGGCTAGCATAGAAGGAGCCACACCAAACGTCACCAGATCGGCAAATGAATCCAGTTCTTTTCCCATATCAGAAACGGCATTAAGCTTCCGTGCTGCCATCCCGTCAAAGAAATCGAGAAACATGCCGGTAAAAATGAAAAGCACTGCTGAATGAATGTTGTGATATAGCAAGGAATGAATCGCCAGCAGGCCGCAAGTAAAGTTTCCTATCGTAATCATACAGGGGATATAATTCACAGTGTAACCAAACCTCCAATTGTAAAACCATCTATATCATTTGACGATATGGATCAAATAGCGTTACAGGAAAAATTTTCTCTATTAAGCATCATAACATAGAATGCGCCTCAAAAAAGCACACTCAAATTCTATTATTATACAACATTTGTTACCTTTTGAAAAATGAATGCCAATCATTTCATGTTATATGCAATTTTACTCCTCGTTCAAAAAGGACAAAACGCGCTGATTGACGTACTCTGGCTGCTCCAAAGATAGCAGATGTCCGGCGTTTTTCACGATCTCAGCCTGAATCTCCGGAACCAATACCGAAGCCCGTTCTAGGGCCATTTGCTGGTGGTACATCACCTCGTGCTCACCGAACATCAGCAGGATCGGGACCGCAATTGATTTCAATTCCCGGTCTGTGAATACGTACGGAAAGCCGTTTTCTGCCGGCTTCAGGCTTCTTTGTTCGTCCTGCCATTCCACCCCCGCTATAATTTGGCTGTGCAGCATAGGGTGCAGATCATAACGGCTAGCCGTAACCCACTTGATATATGCCTCAGCTCCCCTTGACCCTGTAAGCCCCGCAGCGTATTTATAGAAATCCGGATGAAATGAAATAAACGCTTCAGCAGGGCTCATGATAACTGCCCGCTCTACTCTTTCAGGCGCTCGGATCAAGAAATTTACAATATGGGATCCGCCAAGCGAAAGGCCTGCCAGGTATACCGTCTGAAGTCCGAGCGAATCAAGAACATCTTTCAGCCAGTCTGCACAGTCAGCTCTCGTATCCAGAGGAGCCGAGGGTATACTTTTATTTTTGTCTCCTATTATATCGACCGCATATGTACGATATTGACTGCTCCACGCCGCGATATTGGGATACCACATAGCGGAGCTGAAGAGGCCCCCGTGAAGCAAAACGAGCGAGGGTGCGTCCTTTGGCCCACTTGCAATAATATGTGTTTTTCCAAAACGAGTAGAAACATAGAATGCTTCCGGCTCAATCGGCCACAAAGAAAGGCTTTTATCATATGCCTGGTAAAAGCGGAGACCGCTCTCAGCCGTGGCAAGCTGCATCGAATCTTGTGTCATCTTCTTCTTTTTCCTCCGGGTTTGATTGATATAAAATAAAGGATCATGCTCCTTTTGTCTCGTAAGAAAAAATACCTATTTCTTATTATCTCATATTATAAATTTCCAGTATATAGTTTGGCTTCCTGTGATACATAAAAAAGACAGTTTTCCTCGTAATCAGGAAAACTGCCTATTCTTTAAAAACCAATGGAATGACCTTATCTTTTTTATTCTCTGTTAATGAGATATGATGGGTTACTGAGGTTTCATCCTTCGTCAATGCGACTGAGTAGTCGCCTTTTTTGCCGGTATCCCATTTGATGTCTCCGTTTTTGTCCGTTTTACCGAGTATCTCGCCAATCTCTGGACTCGGCTCCTGGTCTGAGGCCGGTGCTTTGACAATCGTCACTTGAACCCCTTCGACCGGCAGCCCCTTGGCATCCTCCACATGAAGAGTGACAGGAATAACCATTTCTTTTTGAGCAGATTGCGTCTGTGAACTGCATCCGCATAAAAACAAAATAGACATGAAAATGGCTAGTTTGCTGTATTTATTGATTTGCCCAATATTGAATATTGTTGAATACATCGTTCGTCACCCTTGTTCCCAAGTTATATGACGATCCCCCGTTCGTGTGAATGGCAATAGCTGTCTGCCCTGTATCACTGTAGTTTCGATAAACAGGCGAGCCGCTTTGGCAGCCGTACGTATCAGTTGTATAGGTCAGCTTATACGTTTCAGCGGATCGAATCGGCTTTGTATCAGACCACATCGTGCCAAAGGTTTTGTCACACGGGAATCCTGTCACTGACGAGGAAAGGCCCACTGGACTGCTGCTGTTTGTTGTCCGGTAGCCATACCAGCCAACCGTGTTTCCAGGAGAACCGTTTAATTTAATCGCTCCGTAATCATAATTGGTGTTTTTGCTTTCCGTCCATCCTTTGACGGAGTAAAACATCGTGCCTGAATAAGTACCGTATGGATATGAAGAACCATTGCGGCCCGGAGCAGCGGTTATCGTCGAAGCCCATCCGTGCTCCTGGCTGTACACACAATGTCCAGCCGTTACGACTGTATTCGGATTGACTAAAAATCCGGTACATCCATAAGTGCTAGAGGTGTTGGGATACTTGATTGAAAGTTGAACAGTTGCTCTATAAGGAAAAGACGTGGTGCTGGAGATTCTCGTGCGTTCATCGGTTCCGATGATACTTGAAGGCTGTAAGGTTTGAATGTTTTTTTCCAGTTCCGTTTGCCCGCCGTATAACGATTTACTTGTTTTTCCGGTTCCCTCATAAGGGGCGGAAATCTGCTCTGCTTTTGACGTTTGGTTTTTCGTGGCATCAGCTTCTTTACCTGTATTTGATACAGAAGTTTGCGGATTCTCTGCCGCCTTTGCCGATACACCAAAGGATACCGCCGCTGCCATCGCCAAGCATAAAACCATAAAGCAAGCAGTGCATTGTTTTCTGAATGTTGGAACTAATTTCATTTTGTCATCTCCCTCCTTTTGTGTCAACCACCCATATAGATGGAAGACTTTTACATTATAATCAGGTTTTTGATTCTTATGATAAAACTTTTATGGAAGATAAAAAAAACAGGCCTTGTACCATCACAAGGCCCGCGAAACTCTATTTTATAGATAGCTGATCCAATGCTTTCTTTGCGTTCTCTCTCGCTGTCTCGACTGTATCAGCCGCAGAAAGTGCAACCGCCATACGGCGACCGGCTTTCGTGATCGGCTTACCAAAGACGCGAACTTGTGTCTTCGGCACTGCCAGTGCGTGTTCCAGTCCTTCAACAGTGTAATCCGCTGATTCTTCCGGTGCTTTGAGGGGCCGGCTGGCGCCAGGAGAAAGCTGTGTGATTTCTGTAATCGGAAAACCGAGAATCGCCCGGACATGCAGCCCGAATTCCGACAAATTTTGCGTCACCAACGTGACAAGACCCGTATCATGCGGACGAGGAGACACCTCACTAAAATACACCTTATCCTTCGCAAGGAACAGTTCCACGCCAAACAGGCCGTACCCGCCAAGCTCATCGGTAATCGTTTTTGCAATATGCTTGGCTTCTTCCATTTGCTGCTCCGTCATATGATGCGGCTGCCAAGATTCGATATAATCTCCGTCCTTTTGCACATGACCGATTGGTTCACAGAAAGTCGTGCCGTTGACTGCACGTACAGTTAAAAGCGTAATTTCTGATTCAAATGGAATGAACTCCTCTACGATCACACGGCCATTTTTCACCCGTCCGCCTTCCATCGCTGTCTCCCAGCAGCTCTCTAAATCGTCTTCAGAGCGGCACACGCTTTGGCCTTTTCCAGATGAACTCATTAAAGGTTTAACGACACAAGGAAAGCCAATCTGAGCTGCCGCTTGTACAAATTCATCATATGTATTCGCAAATTCATAGCCAGCCGTCGCAAGTCCGAGCGTTTCTGCCGCCAGCCGCCTGATGCCTTCCCGATCCATCGTCAGCTTCGCCGCACGCGCATTCGGGATGACGTGAAACCCTTCCTCTTCAAGCTTCAGCAATTCATCCGTAGCAATTGCCTCAACCTCAGGCACAATCAAATCCGGTTTTTCTTTCTCAATGACGCTTCTGATCTGCTCACTGTCCAGCATATCAACGACATAGCTGTTATGCGCGACCTGCATCGCCGGAGCATGCGCGTAACTGTCAACCGCCACCGTCTGCACCCCAAGACGCTGGGCTTCAATCACTACTTCTTTTCCTAACTCACCTGAACCTAACAATAAAACCTTCTTTGATTGATACATCTTTGCCCCTCCTATCTGCTTCCCAACCATTATAACTGAAATATTTGAAAAATAAATTTTTATTAAAAAAGACAAAGTAAGAAATCATTACGGGGCTTTATTATCAGACGGTTTCCCACAAAACAATTTCCCAGAATATGCAGATGAAGATGATCCCGAAGCTTATATAAAAAGCAGAATATGTGAAATAGAAACAAAGGAACTAACACAAATAATTGAAATATGGTTAAAGACCAAAAATAAAATTTTCAATAAAGAAATTGTTGCAAGTGATGTAAATCACCTGCTTTCCCTTTTTATCACAGCAACATCATACAAGAAATCCCCAAAAATCATGCTACACTTAATCCAAGTCCACCACACCGACAGGAGGCATCCCATGCAAAACGAAACCCGAACACTGCACCTCGACCCGCATCTTAATATCGAAGCCTACCGCTTCAAAGGGATTATGCAGAAATTCCCGAACCACTTCCACGATTATTATGTGATTGGCTTTATTGAAAAAGGACAGCGGTATCTGGCCTGCCAGGATCAAGAATATATCATTAATCCAGGTGATCTTCTCCTCTTTAATCCCCGTGACACGCATAGCTGTGAGCAGATTGACGGCCGGACGCTTGATTATCGGTGTATTAATGTAATGCCGGATGTCATGGAGAAGGCGGTGGAAGAGATTACAGGCGCCGGTCATCTTCCTTACTTCTCCCAGCATGTGTTATTCCGCCATGAGCTGACAGCCAGCCTTCAGGAATTGCACATTTTGATTTCCAATGAAAAGCAGGCTTTGCGTAAGGAGGAGCTGTTTCTACATCTGCTTGAAGAGCTGATCCGCCAATATTCTGACGTCACGTTCCGCAACAGCATTCCTGAACCGTCCGACGAAGTCAAAATGGTTTGCAGATTTCTAGAGGAGCATTATGCCGAAAACGTCACGCTCAATGATTTGAGTGAACTAACCGGCTGGAGCAAGTATCATTTATTGCGTTCATTTACAAAACAAAAAGGCATTACGCCTAATAGCTACCTAGAGACAATCCGGATTAATCAAGCGAAAAAACTCCTTGAACAAGGGATAAGACCGATTGATGCGGCATTTCAAACAGGATTCAGCGATCAGAGCCATATGACGAAATTTTTCAAACGGCAGGTGGGGCTGACGCCGAAGCAATACATGAAGATTTTTGAAAAGGAGCTTCAAAGATGAGCACACAAAGAGAAACGGGCGGGCATATCGCAGCCATTGTGACCATTCTGATTTGGGGGACAACTTTTATTTCAACAAAGGTTCTGCTGGCAGACTTTACGCCAATGGAAATATTATTTTACCGGTTTTTGCTGGGCTTTATTGCTCTTTTTCTCGTACGGCCCAAAATGATTCCGTTCAAAAACTGGCGGCAGGAGCTGTTATTTGCCGGGGCAGGCTTATTTGGCGTAACCCTTTACTTTTTATTAGAAAATATAGCCCTTACGTATACATACGCTTCAAATGTCGGCATGATCGTGTCCATTATTCCGATGATTACTGCAGTCCTTGCTCACTTTCTGCTTGAAGGCGAAAAACTGCAGCTGCCTTTTTTCATTGGATTTGGGGCAGCTTTGATCGGGCTTTTATTGATTACATTCAACGGCAATGTCGTACTTCGTCTGAACCCATTCGGAGACATTATGGCAGTCGGAGCCGCGCTCGTGTTTGGAGGCTACTCGATTTTTATGAAAAAATTAAGCGCTTACGATTACCACATTATCGAGCTGACACAGAGAGTGTTTTTGTACGGTTTGTTGTTTATGGTTCCCGCTTTATTTGTGTTCGACTTCCATTTTGGCCTGAACCGATTTTCATCTGTTTCAAATGGACTCAATATGCTTTTCCTCGGTATCGGTGCTTCCGCCCTGTGCTTCGCCACGTGGAATTACTCAGTCGGTGTGCTCGGAGCCGTCAAATCCAGCGCATATATTTACATGGTGCCGATCATCACAATCACAGCCTCCATCCTGATCCTGCACGAAAACATGACCTGGATCGCTCTTCTTGGGGGTGCTCTTACCCTTTTAGGCCTCTACATTTCAGAGATGAAACCGAAAGTGAAGCTGGTGGAGAACGGATTTAAAAAAGATGCTTATATCAGTCATCACAAGAAATAAATGACCTTCAACAAAGATCCGCCAGCTTAGCACGGTCTAATCCACCTTAGTATAAGAAAAAATACAAAAAGGCATCTCTGAATAATATAAAACCAGAGATGCTCCTTCTCTTTATCCCTTCTCCACCACAGCTGCACTATCACGTGTAACCGCCGCGGGCTCCCTCAGCATCACATTCATCACACTTGCCAGCACAAGCATCCCAATCGATAAATAAAAAGCCAGTGTATACTCACCTGTTATCGTATAGATGACACCAGGCACATACGCACCGAGTGCTGAGCCGATTTGATGGGCGAGTGACAGCCAGCCGATCATGAGTCCGATCGAGTAGTTTTGAAAGTACTGGGTGGCGAGCATTTGAGTCGGCGCCACCGTTGCGAAGTCCACTAATCCAAACAGAATCGCAAAGGCTAACAGCAAGTAGGACTCGTGGCTGTAAATGAGAATCACGATCGACAGCGCGCGCACCGCATATAACAAGCACAGGATTTTCCGGCTGCTCCACCGGTCTGCTACAATTCCAGACAGCAGGATGCCGGCAATATTAAAACCTGCCAAGAGGCTGACAGCTGCGCTTGTGACTGTCGTCGAAAAACCGTGATCGTGCGAAAAGGGTATCAAATGGGTATCCATCAAACCTACGGTCGTAAATCCGCAGATCAAAAACGGCAAAACCAAAAACCAGAATGGCCTCATGCGAAACATCCCCGTCACAGAAAGAGGTGCTGTTTTTGATGCTGTCTCTTTTTCCGGAGCAGCCAGCCCGCCTATCGGCTCTGCGTTTTTTTCTGAAGGGTTGTTCCGCAGCATCAGCAGTGCAGCCGGAAAGACAATCACCATTAACAGCAATCCCAACACCACAACCGTCAGCTTCCAGCTAAACCAATGAATCAGCATAAGTGAGCATGGAACGAGAAGCATTTGCCCCGCTCCAAAACCTGCTTCCATGATTCCAAAGGCTAGTCCCCGCTTTTTGCTGAACCAATTGACGACCAGCACACTTGCGGCCACATTCGATGCTCCCCCAACCCCAAGCGAAACACCCAGCCCGTAAAGCAGAAACAGCTGCCAAGGTGAAGTGACAAAACATGTTAAACAAATGCTGACTCCTGTCAGTAACGCACTCCATGACAAAACTGCCCGAGCACCCCATTTGTCCACAAGCCGCCCGATCACAGGCTGTGATATGCCATAAACAATAAAACTCATCGTAGAAATCAGCGAGATGGTGCCTCTATCAATTGAAAACTGCCGTTCCCACGGCTCCACAAACGCACCAAACGATAGGCGCACCCCCTGAACGGCCAATAAGATCAAAAAAGTGACGGACACAATGATCCAAGCGTAGTGCAGTCTTTTCATGACAGCTCCAAATCCCACCGTTCTTCTGTCAGACGCTGTCCCCATAATGGCGCTTCTTTTCTCACTTCACTTATCCTGAACCCGAATTTTTCGTAGAGCGGACGAGCCTCAGCCATGGTGCTCACCGTCCAAAGGAAAATGCGGTCAAACTTCATGTCCCGACAGTACGCAACCAGATGCTCGAGTAATTGCGTGCCGAGCCCTCTGCCTCGAAAAGCCGCATCAACCAAGAACCATCTAAGCTGGACTGTCTTTTCATCATGCTTGACCAACCCGACACAGCCGGCAAATTTCCCGCCGCTCTCCGCAATCCATATGCTTTCGATATCCGCATCAAATGTTTCCTGAAGATAGGCTAAAAACGTATCGTCCCAGCCATGAGCCTCCGCATAGAATTGTCTTTGTTTTTCAATGAGAAGCTGAAGATCATCTGAAAGGAAATAATCTCTAATCGATATGTCTGACGTTCTGGAAGATAGCGACCGTGAAAGGATTGCTTCAATCTCTGCCATCGCCTCCGCAAGCCTGTGCTGGTCCTTTTGGTCAATTTCCTCCAGCATCAATTCCACTTGTTCGTTGGCTTTCTCCTCCAATTTTTTATAAATTGTTTTTCCCGTTTCCGTAACATAAATATAATGGTGGCGGGCGTCAGCTTTGCTCCTCTGTTTATAAATTAAATCTTCTTTTTCAAATTGTTTCAAAATCCTGCTGACATATCCCCGGTCAAGCCCAAGCTTATCCTGAAGGGCTTTTGCCGTACAATGAGGCGTATTGTAAATTTCAAATAAAATCCGTGTTTCTGTTAAGGAAAACGGGCTGTCGTAAATATGCTCATTAAGGAAGCCCAGGACATTCGTATAAAATCGATTGAACTTTCTGAATTTTAATCCGACAGTTGATTCACTGGTTTTCAACCTCATCCCCACTTTCTGATACTGTTGATTAAAGCCATTATAATCAAATATAGTTGCCATAGTCAACGATGCGTCAAAAAAGTGGGGCATTTTTCATTTTCCCGATGCTTTCTTCTTCCTGGCCACACTCAATGTGATGTAGGATAAAGCCAATGAAAACAAGCTATAGACAACAGCCCATCCCAGAAATGATGCGTTAAAAATGGTAAAGGTGAGCACTAGCGAAATGATGAAACTAAGCATCGGCATCAGATACACGTTTTTACAAACACAAGTCCCGGCAATTGAAAACAATATAATCGATAACGGTAAAATACCGTATGCGATATCTAATTCATCCACTGCAACAGCCTCCCTCCAAATTTTTATGCTACTAGTAAAAAAACATAACTCCAATAAGTAAAAGGATAATATTTACTTTTTAATCCATTTGAAAATTACCCGTTTACATTCGCTCCAGACTATGATAATTTAAGTAAGCGCTATCATGATAAGTTAATAGCTTGGATGGAGATGAGGAGAGCCAGGAATCCAGCCCCTTTTGACAAGGGGTGTTTTCTGGCTCTTTTTGTTTTTCGGAAAGGAGGCACGCCACACATCCAGCACAAACAGCAAAGGGGGATGATTTTGATGCTTAACATATTTAAACCGGCTCCTCACATTGAGAGACTGGATGATTCAAAGATGGATGCGGCTTACAAACGGCTCAGGCTGCAAGTATTCATTGGTATTTTCATTGGCTACGCAGGCTACTACCTGCTGCGAAAAAACTTTGCCTTTGCAATTCCTTATCTGCAGGAACAGGGATTTTCCAAAACGGAACTGGGCTTGGTGCTGGCCGCTGTTTCGATTGCGTACGGATTCAGCAAATTCATCATGGGTATGGTGTCTGACCGCTGCAATCCGAGATATTTTCTCGCGACAGGCCTATTTTTATCAGCAATTGTTAATATTCTTTTCGTTTCAATGCCTTGGGTGACTTCAAGTGTCACCATCATGTTTATCTTTATGTTTATCAACGGTTGGTTTCAAGGAATGGGCTGGCCGCCTTGCGGAAGGACGATGGCCCATTGGTTTTCCATTAGTGAACGCGGCACCAAAATGTCGATCTGGAACGTCGCCCATAACATAGGAGGCGGGATTCTTGCACCGCTTGTCACTCTTGGCATCGCGATGTTCGTGACCTGGAAAAGCGTGTTTTTCTTCCCTGCCATCATCGCCATTATCATTTCATTTTTGATTGTTTTATTGGTGCGCGATACACCTCAATCTTGCGGACTCCCGCCAATTGAGGCGTATCGGAATGACTATCCGAAACACGCTTTTAAAAATCAGGAAAAAGAATTAACAACAAAAGAAATTCTTTTCCAATATGTACTGAACAACAAATTTCTTTGGTACATCGCGTTTGCCAATGTATTTGTTTATTTCGTGCGGTACGGCGTGGTTGACTGGGCGCCTACTTACTTAACAGAAGCCAAAGGCTTTTCTCCTGAAGACTCGCGCTGGTCGTATTTTCTCTACGAATACGCCGGGATTCCGGGAACGATCCTGTGCGGATGGATCAGTGACCGATTCTTCAAAAGCCGACGGGCACCGGCAGGCGTTTTGTTTATGGCAGGCGTTTTCATTGCCGTATTGGTGTATTGGCTGAATCCCGCGGGCAATCCGCTCATAGACAACATCGCCCTGATCAGCATTGGCTTCTTAATCTACGGACCTGTTATGCTGATCGGCCTTCAAGCGATTGATCTCGCGCCGAAAAAAGCGGCCGGAACCGCAGCAGGTTTGACCGGATTTTTCGGATACATCGGCGGATCGGCCTTTGCAAACGCCATTATGGGCTTTGTCGTTGACCAGTTTGATTGGAATGGCGGCTTTATCATGCTGATCTCTTCCTGCATTCTGGCTATCGTCTTCTTAGCTTTGACGTGGAATACAGGAAAACGGGCTGAACACGTTTAAGAAAGAAACATAAAAGATTAATCATTTTCCTACACGCCGTTTACATCCGTTTTTTAATATGGAAGACAGGTATTGCTTAACTATAAGGAGGAGAAATCATGCGAAAAAATAGAATACTGGCCCTAGTTCTTCTGTCGCTGGGCTTGCTCTCATTTATGGTAACGCCGGTGTCGGCAGCATCAAAAGGTAACCTGCTGTCACCTGACCGTATCCTGACGGTCGCGCATAGAGGCGCTTCCGGATATGTGCCTGAGCACACAATTCTGTCTTACGAAACTGCTCAGAAAATGAAAGCCGATTATATTGAATTGGATCTGCAAATGACAAAAGACGGCAAATTGATTGTCATGCATGATGAAAAACTGGACCGCACCACAAACGGAACAGGCTGGGTAAAAGACTATACACTTGCAGACATTAAGAAACTTGACGCCGGTTCTTGGTTTAACAAAGCCTATCCGGAAAAAGCAAAGCGGCAGTATGTCGGTCTTAAAGTACCTACATTAGATGAGGTATTAGACCGTTTCGGAAAACATGCGAACTACTACATTGAAACAAAATCGCCTGACACCTACCCAGGTATGGAAGAAAAATTGATCGCTTCTTTGCAAAAACATAGATTACTAGGCAAACATACTAAGCCTGGCCAGATCATCATTCAATCATTCAGCAAAGAAAGCCTGTTAAAAATCCATCAATTACAGCCAAACCTGCCAACCGTTCAGTTGCTGGAAGCCGAACAAATGGCGTCAATGACAGATGCTGGCCTGGACGAAATCAAAACATACGCTGTCGGTGCAGGACCGGATTACAAAGCGCTGAATGCTGAAAACGTCAGCATGATCCGCAGCCACGGCCTCCTGCTTCACCCTTACACGGTCAATGCTGAAGCAGATATGCGCCGTCTGCTTGACTGGGGCGTGACAGGAGTGTTCACAAATTACCCTGATATTTTCCAGCACGTTAAAAAAGACTACAAAAAAGCTTAGAATCCTAGGATTCTAAGCTTTTTCTCATCGATTTTCACCAATAACAGCTTCAGCAATATTCACCGCATGATCGCCGATACGCTCCAGGTTACTGATCATATCGACAAAGACGATGCCTGCTTGTCCAGTGCAGAGCCCTTCATTCAAACGAATAATATGCTTTTTGCGAAGCTTCCGTTCCATTTTGTCAATTTCATCTTCTTTTTCAATAACTCGATCAGCTATCTTTACATCATTGTGGTCCAATGCTTCCATGGATGCCTTCACGGTAGCAATTGTCAAATCCATCATTTCCGTTAAATCCGCCATGGCAGATTCAGTGATAACCACACGATGCGCCTGTTGGTATTCAATCAGTTCAATCACATTTTCGAAGTGGTCCCCGATTCTTTCAATGTCTCTGACTGTATCCATCAGCATATGATGCTCCTCAGACTCGTGCTCTGAGAGAGAACTTGAAGAAAGCTCGATCAAATAATCGGTAATCTTCCGGTCTAGATTGTTAACCGCATCCTCTATCTGATAAGCATTCGCCGCGTATTTTGTCTGTTTTGTCACTAAGAACTGTTTTGTGACTTCCAGCCCTTGCACCGCAAAGTTCCCCATTTGCAGCACTTCTTCTTTTGCTTGTCCGAGAGCAATAGATGGAGATTGCTCGATAAAAATCGGATCAAGATGCGACTTGTATTCGACCATTGAATCCTTGCCCGGAATCAGTTTTGTTACGATTAAAGCCAATAGCCCGACAAAAGGAAGCTGTATAATCGTATTGGTCGTATTAAAGATTCCGTGTGCGAATGCAATCGTCATCTTCGGATCAAGCCCCATCGATGTTTGAAGCGTTAAGATCAATGCTGTGAATGGTTTAAGCAAAATCAGGAAAATCGCTGTCCCAATAAGGTTAAACAGCACATGAGTAGCCGCAGCACGTCTCGCTGCAACAGATGCACCTAAAGATGCAAGAACTGCGGTGATCGTCGTTCCGATATTGTCACCGAATAACACCGGCAGCGCACCGTTAATATCAATCAGACCATCTGAAAATAAACCTTGCAGGATACCAATCGTGGCGCTGGAGCTTTGCACAAGAACCGTAAACAAAGTCCCAATGACAACACCTAGAACCGGATTGGAACTCATACTAACCGTTAAATCATGAAAGGCCTCAAGTGAACGGAGCGGTTTCATGCCGCCGCTCATTAGCTCCAGCCCATAAAACAGTGCCCCGAACCCGAACACAATCTGTCCCGCATTTTGCACATGTTTATGTTTAAAGAAAAACAGTAAAAATCCGCCGACAGCAATAATCGGCAATGCATAGGCCCCTATGTCAATACCGATAATAAACGCGGTAACCGTTGTTCCAATATTGGCTCCCATAATGACGCCAATGGCCTGTCGGAGCGTCATAAAACCCGCACTGACAAGCCCTACGGTGATAACCGTTGTTCCGGAACTGCTCTGAATCAAAACCGTTACAATAATTCCCGCCAATACGCCCATCAGCGGATTGCTTGTAAAACGGTCTAAAATATTTCTTAATCTATCTCCAGCCGATTTCTGAAGTCCGTCTCCCATGAACTTAATCCCAATCAGGAAAATACCAAGACCCCCGAGAAACTCGAACAGTAATGTCTGTACATCAATCGCCAACGCTTTCACCTCTGTCTCGACATTTTTCAGCAAAACTCCCTACGATTATGTTTCAAGTTCATATGATTGTAAATGAATCTCCGGACAAATTTACACTAACTTAACAATGGGCCTATTAAGCCCAAATCATATTTACATTGGTGTAACATTTCGCATCGACAATGACCAAATCAGCACAAAAAAACCTTGCGCCCGCAGCGCAAGGTTTTCCATTATTCTTTTCCGGCAGCAGCTTCCGACTGTCCATTAAGCAGCTGAGAATTTATCTCTTTCGCGTCCTTTAAGTATTCTGTCTGGTAGCCGCTCTTCAGCGCCCACACATAGAATACAAGTGATACCACCGCAATCAGAACCATATCCCAGCCGTAATGAATGACATTCAGGCCGCCGAATTTATCACTGCCCAAATAAGATATAACCATCATGACAAGCAGATAAAACACCATCCAGACGCCGGCCTTAAAGTTTTGGCCAAACCCTTTCCATTTCGCCTTCGCCTGATAGTAGAAATAAATCGGAAGACCGATCAGGATAATAAACAGAACCTGTCCTGTTAACGGCCAGCGTGCCCAATACAGCACCAGCGACGCAAAGATAAACCCAAGCGGTGCAATCACGCTTAAGCCTTTTAAACGAAGAGGCCTGTACAGGTCTTTCCCCGTCCGTCTCAAAGTCATTACTGTAATCGGGCCGGTGATATACGAAATTAACGTGGCGACAGAAATGATTTCCGCTAACACGCCCCACCCTCTGAACAGGAACAAAAAGATGAACGAAACAACCAAGTTAAAAAACATCGCTTGGCGCGGAACGCCGTAAATCGGATGAAGCTTCCCAAATATACTCGGCATATATTTGTTTTTCTCCATTCCGTAGATCATGCGGGACGTCGTCGCCGTATACGTAATCCCTGTTCCAGACGGTGATACAAATGCATCCGCATATAATACGATGACAAGCCAGTTAATATTCAGCGCAATCGCCAAATCAGCAAAAGGAGAATTAAAATTCAGATGGCTCCAGCCGTTTGCGATATCAGAAGGATTCACCGCTCCAATGAAGGCTACCTGCAGGAGTACATAAATGACTGTCGCAACGAAAAGGGAGCCGACAACCGCAATCGGAATCGATCTTCCCGGATTCTTCGCTTCACCCGCCATATTAATCGGGCTCTGAAAACCGTTAAACGCAAAGACGATACCGGAAGTGGCAACAGCCGTCAGCACACTCGCCCAGCCATTCGGCGCAATGCTTTGGCCGGCCGTAAAGTTCTCTCCGTGAAACCCGACAAACAGCAACGCTCCAATTGTCAGACCTGGAATAATAATTTTAAAAATCGTAATTAATGAGTTCGCTTTGGAAAATAGATTGACTGTCCAGTAGTTCAGCAGGAAATAAATGAGAAGCAATACAGAGGCAAACACTAACCCTTCCCCAGTCAGCGTTCCATTCTTCACCAAACCGCTTGTCCATTTCGCCCATTCCCAAGGCCACGAGCTCATATATTGAACAGAGGCCACCGCTTCAACCGGAATGACAGACACAATTGCAATCCAGTTGGCCCAGCCTGCGATAAATCCGATAAACGAACCGTGTGAATATTGCGTATATTTTACCATTCCCCCGGCTTCAGGGAACATAGAACCTAATTCACTGTAAGAAAGAGCAATAAATAAAATAACGACCATTCCAATAATCCACGAAATAATAGCAGCTGGTCCTGCTATTTGGGCCGCACGCCATGCCCCGAACAGCCAGCCTGAGCCAATCATCGACCCGAGCCCGACCATCATGAGGGAAAACGTTCCCATTCTTCGATGCAATTGATTCATATCGTAAACACCTTTCATGTATGATGACATTCACTTGCTAATTATATTATTATTCTGATTACTTTACTTTGTCAATATTTATCGAATTGTGGCTAAAAATAATAATAAGTCCATGTATATTAGCTTCCAATACAGGAATGTAGTCACTAGTTTTTCATAAATGTAATTTTATGTAAAATGAAATCATGAAAACACTATAGGTTTAACCATAATCAAAACGGGAATGATACAGGAAACACTACTCTTACAATAGAAAGGAGTATTACCATGAAACAAAAGCTGTTACTTTCAGGTCTCGCTGTTTCAACTGTCGGCATCACTTCTTATCTATTAAAAGACCCGTCAAATCGCCAAAAAGCAAGAGAATTCATTCACAACATGAAAATGAAACTAACAAAACAGCCGGATATGGAAACGTTCCCAGTCGATAAAGCCGGCCACCCTGACCCGCAAGATATTGAAGACAACAAAATGGTATCAGAAGGCTCCATGTATCCCGTCCAATACTACGATGAAAAAAAGAAGTAATCAAAAAAGCTCTCTTCGATAAGGAAGAGAGCTTTTTGATTTACCTTTTCCGTCTGATTCCGCTCATCACAAAGCCGCTTTCAGGCAATGATGGCATTCTGGCAAGACTATATTGCAGCGATTGTTCCGGAACGTCGTATTCAATCCGATTGACGAGAAAATCCAGGCTCGCTTTCATAACTTCAATTGTAATGCCTTCCCCTGGACAGCGATGGCCTTTCTCGGCGTGACCCCCGCCTTGAGGAATCAAATCAAACGGATTTTCTTCCCGCTCTGCAAATCGTTCCGGCCGGAATTCATCGGGATGATCCCATAGGCGAGGATCGTGGTTCGTTCCATATACATCAAGCAATACCGAAGTGCCCTTCTTAAACTCACAGTTATTCCATACAAAATCCTTTTTGACAAGCGCCCCTAAAAATGGGCCGAATGGATAATATCTGCGGACCTCCTGCACAAACATTTCTCTTTCCCGGCTGCTTCCAGACCGCAGCCATTCCTTATACTTCGGATGCTCATGAAGCGCCAAAGCTGAAAACACAAGAAAGTAAGAAATGGCGACAATAGGCCTCAGTACATTAATCAGCTCAATGGCTGCCATTCTGGAATCCAGCTGGCTTCCATCTTCTTGTGTGTGAAATGCCATTTCATGCAGTGCTGTGCCAGCAGATGTTTTCAGCAAGCCGGCACGAGCATCTTCAATCATTCTTTCAATCCACTGCTCCGCACGCGGCCTTGCTCTTCTTCCCTTCCAATGCCGCGGACCTATAGCTCCGAACGCGTCCACCATATCAATAAAGTCATCCGCTCTCTCCTTGACTTCCGTTTCCTTCAGCGAAACGCCAGCCCAATAGCACGCTACCCGGCATAGGATTTCTTTTGCTTCTTCAAATAACACAACCTGATCCGCCTTCTCCCATCTCGTAACGGCCGCTTCCCACTCCTCTGTCATTAGCTCAGCCAGCCGCTTTTGATGCTGCGGTGTCATTAATGACAGAAAAAGCATCTTCCGATGAATATGCGCACTGCCATCCATCGTCTGAATCGCATTAACGCCAAACAGCGTTTTCTGTACCCGCTTCGGCAAAGCATTCTGCCGCTGAAACCGCTCCGTATCATAAAACACCTTCGCCGCCTCAGCGCCGGTCATGCAAATAAAGGTTTTTCCCAATAAACGAGCCTGAAACAGATCTGATTGATAGCGCTCTGCTCTGTTTTTAATAAACAAATATCCTTCCTGCATCAGCGTCAGGCTGTTATCGAGACTTTTGTCATGTGGAATCTGCTCATTCATTCGCTTATCCTGCCTTCCTTTTTACCCTCTATTTTCACTTAATCCTACAAGCATAAACCCAATAACAGTATTTGTTTGCAGGACCAAATTTAAGCGTTTTTAGGAGCAGTTTTTAAAGGAAGAACAGAAGAAATAGAGAAAAGGTAATTGATCAAAACAAAGGGGAGAACTAAATGAAAAAATGGATATATGTTGTGCTTGTACTGAGTATTGCAGGAATCGGCGGTTTTTCCGTTCACGCAGCAACTTCCGGCCAAGAAAAGCACCTGAATGTCAGCCAAATGAATGTCGATGATGAATTCAAGGATACGGACGGAACCTTCATTCTTCACGATGTGCAAAAGGATAAAACCTTTGTCTACAACAGAAAACGGGCAAACAAAAGACAAACCCCGCAGTCCACCTTTAAGGTCGTAAACGCCTTAATCGGGTTACAGGTACAAGCTGTTCGGGATGAATACGATGTTAAACGGTGGGACGGGGTCAAGCGCGAATTCGAAACATGGAACCGCGACCATACACTAGGCTCGGCCATGCGGGAATCCGCCATTTGGTATTATCAAGCATTAGCGAGAGATATCGGTGAGCAAAGGATGAGAACATGGCTTCATACGCTGTCATACGGCAATGAAGATATCAGCGGGGGGATCGACCAGTTTTGGCTGCAAAGCTCGCTGACAATATCTCCGCTGGAACAAGAAGCCTTTTTAGAGAAGCTTGTAAAAGAGGAGCTTCCATTTGACAAATCAGTGATGAAAACCGTCAAGCGCATGATGATACAAGAGGAAGGAGATCACTACACGCTCTACGAAAAAACCGGAACCCGCCTGACAGATATGGGATTAGGCTGGTTTGTCGGATTCATCAAAACAGAGCATGGCTCGTATATTTTTGTCACCAATGTCGATGATTCAGGCACAAAGGCCAAAAATATCACAGTGGATATCCTGAAAAAGTATGGCTTGATCACATCCTAAATAAAGAAGCCCTGCAAATAGGCAGGGCTCTAAATGTCATGCTCAAAACAATAGTGATTCACAAGCTCTTCAATCAAATCATGATCGGGATATTCCCCGTTAAATTCAAACTCGATTTCTTCCACAAATTCTCCGTGATGGTACACATGAATGGCTCCGTTTTGACGGACGACGCTAAACTCCGGCTGAAATGTATATCCGCTTCGTTCAATTGCTCCCATATCTAACCCGCCTTTCAAAGCAGTAATTCATACACCTCGTTTAATTCCTTGGCCCGCTTTTGATCCTGTTCATTCTGCGCATACTTAATTTCTTTTTCTAATACATGGTTCAAAAAAGACATTTCATTATCATCTAAGTCTTTAACAAATTCCTCTTCATTCGCATACCGCTTCGCCAGCATCTTCTTGCAAATCCGCTGGCAGACTTCATTTTCAAGATGATTTGAAAGTGATTCACGCAAATAACCAAGTGTAACATCCATTTTATGAACACCTTTCCTTCTGCTATCTTTATCCTATAGCTTGCTGAAATAGGAAAAATCCATACGCTAAAAATAAAAAAAGAGACATCCGTGAATGTCTCTTTTTTTTATGGTTATTCAGCCGCTTGGCCGCTTTTTGTCAAATTGGCCTGCGCACGTTTGCCAATCCCAAACACATAATAGCTAATGACCACAAGCGCTAAGAAAATCACGCCTACAATCAGAGAGATACGAGTGTCATCATTGAACCACATGCCGACCAGAACCATCAGCAAGAAAGCAATCGTCACATAGTTTGTAAAAGGGGCAAATGGCATTTTGAATGGATGATGATCCAATGCAGCGCCCTTCGCTTTTCTGAATCCGATGTGGCTGATCAAAATGATAAACCAAGGAATCATGCCCGGCAGCACGCTTGCGCTGTATACATAGACAAAGATCTTCGGCGGCGCGATATAGTTCAGCACAACACCGACAGCCAAACCGATCAGCACTGCAATTGTGCCGTACAGCGGCACACCATTGCGTGAAATCTTCGTAAAGAACTTCGGCGCTTGCCCATTGACGCCTAATGTATAAAGCATGCGGCCCGCGCTGAAAATACCGCTGTTACAGCCGGACATTGCCGCAGTAATGACGACAAAGTTAATAATTCCGGCCGCTGCCGTAATCCCGATTTTCGCGAACGTAGACACGAATGGACTTCCAAGTGAATTGAGCTCATCCCAAGGATACACGGTCACGATTACAAAGATAGCGCCAATATAGAAAATCAAAATACGCCAGATAATACTTTGAATCGCACTTCTTAGCGTGTTTTGCGGATCCTTCGCTTCACCTGCTGTAATCCCGATCAGCTCAACCCCTTGATAGGCCGCAATGACGAGAGACAGTGCAAAGAAGAAGCCTGAGAAACCGCCTGCAAAGAATCCTCCATGAGACCACAAATTCGACAAGCCGATCGGATTTCCGCCGTTGCCAAACCCGAAGAAAATAATCCCGATTCCCGCAATAATCATCAAGATAATCGTCACAATTTTAATCATCGCAAACCAAAACTCAAACTCACCGAACGACTTAACAGAAATTAAGTTCGCCGCCCCAAGAATCACCATTGCCAAGATACCAGGTATCCAAGCAGGCAAATCCGGGAACCAGTACTTCATATATGATCCGACAGCGATAATTTCTGACATGCCGACGATAATCCACTGGAACCAGTTGCTCCATGCTGTCATATAACCTGCCAGCGGATGAATATATTGATGGCCGAATGTCGCAAAAGAACCTGTGCTCGGCTCGACATACAGCATTTCACCCATCGCACGCATAATAAAAAAGATAAAAATTCCGCATATTGCATAAGCCAGAAGGACAGACGGGCCAGTCCATGAAATCGTGCTGGCTGAGCCCATAAACAAGCCGACACCGATCGTACCGCCCAAGGCGATCATCTGAATATGACGCGCGCCCAGGCCCCTCTTTAATTCTTTATTTGCCACTTCTCTTCCTCCTCTTAACCAAATACTCGAAAATGAGAAAACGGCAAACCTGCTTGCCTTCTCACCAATCAGTTATAACAATCAGAAAATTCAAACTTAAAATTGTTATATAATCTCCAAAATTACTTATTTCATCATAATAAATTTCTCTGGAAAATACAATTGTTTTTTTCAGGTAAACACCTTTATTCAGAGTTTTTCATTAGAACTTAAATAAAAATCTTTTATATAGATATAATGAAATTGTTTAAATATTAAAATCCTATTTTTCCTTATATTCTCATAAAAAAATAAGCTGTTCACAATGAACAGCTTATCTAATAATTCACGCCAGTTTGGCGTTTTAATGTTTCAAGCCACCCGGTATCCCCGGTGCCATAGCTCTTTCTTTGTCCTGCATCTCGTAAAGAACCATTGCTGTAATCAATCGATAGGATGAAATCAGGAATGGCATCATACCCGGCTTCCGCTATTTTACTGAGCTCCGAACGATAGTGAGATATAGCATAAGAAGCCGTTTGTTTTTGCACAGGATCTTTTTCAAGTTCTTCTTTATATACGTCTAATAAGTCACGTCCATCAGGCGTTACGTACCGCCCATCAATCACTTCTAAATCTCTCAAATGATAGCCTGTAACTTCATACATCTCACGGGCAGCCTGATACTTTTGATATGCCTCTCCGGAAAATTGCGTTGAATCGCCGCTTTGGCTTTTCATGATATGTAAAAATAGCTCTTTGCTGTTGTCTCCAGATTGCAGCACCTGCCCAATTTGCTCAATCAGCGCCTCATCGTCTGTCCCGCTCACCTGTACCTTATAGTCAATCGGCGTAATCGTAAACGTAAGCTCTGTCCCCAGCGGAATGTGAATATCGTTTCGGTTCAACAGCACTTGCAGCTGCTGATTAACCTGGCTGCGCTGATACACCTTTGCATTCTCAGCCTCCACTTCACCATGAAACGTGACATTGCGAAAAGCCGCATCCTGCAGGTTATAGTTTTGTGCCTTCCCTTTGAATAGCCACTCTGTTTCATTATCGTAAGCAGCCTGTCTTTCTGCAGCTGACAGATCACTTCTGAAATAAGGTGACTTCGCATTTTGGTATTTATCCTTAATATAGCCTAATGGATCAGGCTTTGATTTGTTTATCGCATTGATCCTGCTGTATTTTTCATCTAGTATTTTGATTCTGATATCACTCTCAGACACATAGGGATTCTTGGATTGGATCACTGTTTCCTCCCCTGTATCTGTCACTGTTCGATCATTCGCTGCTTGATACACCTTACTGAAAGTTCCGGTGTTTCCAGTTACGCTGCTTTTAGAATAATTGACCTGACTGATTCCCTCATTTAAAGATCGTGACTCGAGCCTGCTGTAAGCCTTCCCCAGCACCGCCGCTGTGTTTTCAGACGTATTCTCACGGTTAACAGCCCAATCCTTTTTCAATATGTTCTGTGCCAACATCTGCGTGCGGATAAATTGCCGATTCAGACGCATAGGATTCCCCCCTGAACAATTCTCTCTTACTCTTTTTTATCGGTAATGCCAATGTATATATTAACCTCAAAAAACATTTATTTACACCCGGAACTTTAATATGTATGATGGAAATAAAAGGAGGTTGTTTGCATGGCGAAAAAATGGCTCATTCCATTTGCTATGATGCTGTCTGTCTTATTCGCCTTTACGCATTCGGCATCAGCTGCCGGAGTCACAGCTATTACAGGAAACAATTCATTTGATACCGCAGCACCGATCGGATATTGGAAATATAAGAATATCGATACAACGATACTGGAAGCCGGACAAGATGAAGCCTATTTCACTTTTGCAGCTTATAAGGGAGAAAAAGTATACGTGAGAAGTACATATCAGAGCGCATACACAGGGATGAAAATTGAAATTTACAATAAGAACAGAGCACCTGTTTCTCAAGGTACAGAAGTCATCAACCCTAACACGTTTTCTTCTTTTATATATGCAAATGCTGACGCCCAAAACACGACGGATACCTTCTATGTGAAAGTGTCACGCGGCTCCTATACCGGGAACATGTATTTCACTCTTTCAATTGAAGATCGAATCAAATCAGGCAGCGGAACATTTCAATTCAGCGGCGTTGCTGAAAATAAAGGAAACACAAGCCTTAGTCCCTCAGGCTCTGACTCCAGCGTGATCAAGGCTGATTTAACAAATCAATCCGGAATACCGCACGATGCCATTGTAACCAGAGTACAAACAACCGCCACTCAAACACCAAGCCAGGGAAATACACGCCATCTGATCATGACGAGCGAAAACAACGAATGGCGCCGTGCGCTTGTAAACAGCTCAACGTCAGGGTCTTATGACATCTCTTTGTCAGATCAACTCAGTGTGGCAAAGGTATGGAGTTTTAAATATAATACATTAGCGACTGCTGGATCGACGATGAGTAATGTAAAAGCTAAAATAGATTATGAATACGATGTCACAAAGCAGTTTTAACTTATACCGAGCCGGTTATCCGGCTCTTTTTTA
Source organism: Bacillus sp. N12A5 (assembly GCF_026790125.1). Classification (NCBI taxonomy): domain Bacteria; kingdom Bacillati; phylum Bacillota; class Bacilli; order Caryophanales; family Bacillaceae; genus Bacillus; species Bacillus sp. N12A5. The sequence continues at coordinate 24,194 of NZ_JALAMR010000001.1, forward strand.
TTTTTAGCCCAGAATGCAATTGTTTTGATAAACTATAATCAGTACAACCAAGGGAAGTGCAGACATGGCATTAAAACGGCTAAAAAAGCTACTTTTTGACCGCCCTCTAAAGGACGGCGTTATCCTAAATCATCAATACAAAATTAAAGAATGCCTCGGCATGGGCGGCTATGGCTTGGTTTATTTGTGCACCGATATCCATACTCAGACACCTTATGTCTTAAAACAGCTGCGGCCCACAAAAGCCAAAAAGGAAAAAGAAAGAGTCCGGTTCCAGCAGGAAATGAAACTGCTCAAAAGCATTGACCACCCGCAAATCCCAGCCTTCAAGGATGATTTCATCATAGACGGACAGGCTTATTATGTCATGCAGTTCTTTGATGGAGAAAATATAGAGGAATTATTATTTTTTCAAAAACAGCCATTTACAGAGGTTATGGCGTTACAGCTGATTTCACAGCTTCTTGATATTGTAGAATACCTGCATGATCGCCTGATATTTCACAGCGACATCAGAACACCTAATATTATGATTAATGACGGCAGGCTCTGCCTCATCGATTTCGGCCTTGCCAAACAATTGACTCCTGAAGAAACAGAGGAAGTAAAGGTGAGAAAACAGGATGACTTCTTCGATCTCGGAGAAACGCTGTTATTCCTGCTGTACTCTCAATATAAAGGAAAAAAGAAGAAAAACGGCACCTGGCTGGAGGAATTAACGCTGACTAAAGAAGTAACCTTGCTGCTGAAAAAATTATTGGGCATTGATGAAGAGTATCAGCACACCGCTTCTATTCGCGAGGATCTAAACCGGGCCATTCAATCGGTCACATAAAAAAACCCTTGTCCCAAAAGCGGAACAAGAACTTTTTTGGATTAACTGCTGCTGTAGCTCCGGCGTTTGTAACGATGACTGCCGCCATAACGGTCGTAGTGTCTTCTTTTGCCTGAGCTGCTGCTGTAGCTGCGATAATGTCTGCGCCGGCTGCTGCTGTAATGCCGGTGTCTGCGATATCGGTCACTAGAGCTGCTTGAGAGGTACTTGATCGTTTTGATGATTTTTTTAAACATATGCTGATCACCTCATTTCTTTCTTCCTATTATATATATTTTAGGGGAGAAAGAAAAACTTCAGCGGGATCATCCTTTTGAAAACGAGAACCCTGTGCCACTCTCATTTGTCTCCAGCTCATACGAAATGACAAACAGCCGGCATATATCCTCAATAATCTTTAACCCAAACCCCCTCTATTCGGGTATGTTTTCCATGACTTACAGTAAAAATGAATGTGAAATTGTTCATATGATCCATCGATCAGCAACCATTTTAAAAAAACATCCGCTCGACACAAAAGCGGATGTTTTATCTTTCGAATTGAAACCTTGAATCTTCAGGAAAAACAAGTCAGTATGTTATTAATAGATATCGCTTTACGTCTGCTTAGTTTGTGCATAAAAATATCATCAATGATGCCATAATCGTAAAACACAAGAAGCGGCAGTATTTTTTCATTCACAATAAATACCACATTGTTTACATTATAAGAGCTTTTCTAGATTTTTCTCAAGATCATTATTTAATTTAAATACCATCACTCTTTCACCTGTCCGGGAGCTTAAATCAGTATGAAAACTTTTGACTTCTTCTCCGGTTATTGTCAGGATAATATCCTTAAGACCTTCGATTCCTGATTCAACTAGCTCCGAACGAGTTTGTTTGATAGATAACATCCCCTCTTTTGATCCACAAACTGCGTATTCAGCTGGTGTTAAAATTCCTTTTAAATTAACGATGATCATATCCCGGAGTATATCAGTTTTAACAGAGACAGACCCGCGCCCGAGATAATCCTTCTCCCATTGAGTAATGGACTTACTGATCTCTGATTCAATAGAACCCTTCGTTTTTTTCATATATAACACATCTCCTGGCAAAAAAATTGGCATATTCTATTAGATATTTTGTCTCATTAATATTCTCTTACAACATGTCCTGCATATACACCTTCGATATCCAAATCAGTATTACCGTTTCTTGAGACCACTATCATTTTGGATAACATATTTTCTTCCATCATAGAGTGGATATGCAAAAATCGAACGCTTCCTAAGTGGGTTTCCTCAACCTCTTCATAGGATTTTAAATGATAACTATCGATTGCTTTTCTAATTACTTTTTTTATACATTCCATGTTGTCACGATCAAACGAGCTCATTTCCTCTATTGTTTTCGTTACAAAATCAGTTAAATTAGCGTTCATACAATCTCCTTAGAACTGCTTCTATCTCCATAAATGGGCGCATTTAGAAGCTGAATCTTTATTACATCATGACAAGCAATGATCTGGTAGGGCTTGACCTGTTTTAACATCAGGAATCTCCACAATTGAGGCTTTTCCATCCTTATGATGAACGAGTAAACCTCTGACTTTCACATATGACGGCACTAGTGGATGCTGACGAATGATATCAACACTTTTTTCAATACTAGTATTATTTTCATTTAGCCATTCATCAACCGTACCACCTAAAAATTCAGGCCTGCAGTTTTGAAATAGATAATCCAATGTTTGTATTTTATCTTTCATTGTTTCCAGTTGAGTTAGTCCATTACCTGTAGAGGTCCTCTTATCTTTTGTTCCTACTACAAAAATCTCCTCAACATCTTCCTGGTAAATCGCAAAAATAACAGACCTCATGATTTCTCCATAAGGGTGTGAGATACCGGCACCATAGCTTTGTATAGTCAACATATGTTCTGCTGGAGTGTTTGTCACTTCTTGTAAAATAGGCTCCAAGCCGTTTTCAATGTCCGTCAAAAATAATACTTTTTTATTTTGATTTCCATTCATATAGCCCACCTCTTCTTTATGTTTTTCATTTTTATATTGAGTAACAAATCCATTTGATAATTGTTTAGTTTCATCATTACCATCTTTCCCAACATCCTTCTGGATCAATACTAGCCAGTCGGACCCATCCATTTTGAACTTTTTGGAGAAATACTGAGTCATGATTTAATAACCGTTCGACATATTCTCTAGGTGCTTGGATGACAATTAACAAACGAAGAGGAGAATGATAAACCTCTTGATCTGATTTCATGACGGATTGCCACGGCAGTCCGGCTAACAAGTCACTTGCATTCCCCTGCATAACGCCAAGACCTGCTGTAACAGTTTGAGTGGCTTTATTTCCGCTGCCATAATAATGAGGTGCTACCGTTGATGCGTAATATTGTAAATTAATCCATTGGGCCACAGTTCCAGGTCCTGCAATAATATTTGCTAGGAGTTCGCCGCTTTCGTCCTGCTTCCAATCATAATTATGAAGGAAGGCTCTTCCCTCCAAATCACAATCCTCCGTTAGTTCACGTTGGCCGATAATAAAAGCGGCATTACGGGCCAGTCCCCATTCCGGACGTATCTCACTCCAATCCTCCGCAAATCGGTGTGCCTCTGCCTTCGGATTTTTAAGTTTAGACTGGACATTCGGTAATTGGGCTAGACGTTCTGCATTTGCATGATGTTTCACTTTCGGCATAACAGCTTCAATGCGATCAAATGCTTCTTGTGCAGCTTCAGAAAGCTCTGGAACATAAATCCAATGTAATTCATCCACCGTTGTATTATGTTCAGCGGCAGCGAACACCGTATCCTTAGGGATTTTAATTCCTTCAGTCAACAGAGCTTCTCTTACCTCTGAAAGGTTACATAAAGCAGCTAAAACTCTTGCATTGAATCCACCGGCTGCCCCACCGCAGGCGCCACAATCAAGGGCTGCCGTATAAGGATTATTGGTACTTTGACTGCCATGCCCGCATATCACGACCAATGGTGCGAAATTCTCAGTTAACCCCATCATTTTTAAAGCTTGGCGAGCATAGTTCACTTTTTCTTCTTCAGTAAAACCCACAGGTATTTCCGCATCTGTATCATCATGATGAAGCGAGAGTTTTGTATCAGGTTTGCGCAACCAAGCCTCACGGAGATTACGGATGAAACGGCCCGCTTTTCTTGGCACAAAGCTGCGTGCTGCCATTTGCAGAGTAAGCCAAGGCCCGCTTAGCTCAGGCAGAAGTAAGCTTGAAAGCACATTCTGTTTCATCGTTTTAAATGTATAGCTTAACGACTGAACTGCATGCTTCCGTTGATTGTATTGTTTGAATGCATCCTCATCTGCGAGCTCTTTTATTTTGTTTTGCGGTTTTTGTATGATCGGCAAGGAGGCATGACTGTGTTTACTGCCAAGTTCACAAGTTGCAATCGGCACCCCGAAGAAACCAGCGATGCCAATCGTTTCAAACGGACCTTCTTTTTCTAGATGACGACGAAAAGGCTCTGATCGTACATCGATGCAGAATGCCAATTGAGCTAATGCGGATTTTTTACCGGTTTCACGTTGTTTCGAGATGATCTTCTGGCTTAATCGATCAGTGTATGTTTGTTCCCAAGCTTCTAACCAAAGTTTCCTGCAAAGTTTCTCATCAAAGCTGTAGGCAAATGATAAATATTCGTTTTGTTCACTGGCCGGCATCTGAGTCCATTCCTCTAGTGTCAGCCCACCCCAATGAATCCAAGCTGTAATAAGGGGAGCAATTGAAATTTTATTCTCAAATCGTTCATTATTAATAGGTAAATATGGCTTTATAAGAGCCCACTCCATGGATATTCGGACCGCTAAATAATCTGTCAGGAGTGAATGTTCATGGCTCGATTGTTGGGAGCGCCAAAGCATCATCCCTGCCCATCCAGGTAAGGAAAGTAAATGACCTTCAAGATAAGTCTGGAATTCTGATTCTGGGATTCCTAGTGCGAATAACGCTTCTTGTAAAGCCAAATGTGCCTCTTGCGGCCAACCTTTTAACCTTTCACGCTGCTTTTTACTAAGTGCAGGATCATATTGAATGAGATGCTGCCAGGCACGATAAAAACCTTCCTCACGATTGGGCATTGTCCAGCCTGCTTGAGAGTCATCAAGATATAATTTGCTCCACTTAATGACATGATGATCAAGTATATTGACTAGCCGTTCACCATTTTGATTCTCTATATACGAACTTAGTGGCTGCATAAAAACATTCTTGATATGATCCAATCCACTGCATTCACTTACTAATTTCTCCAGCTCATGTGATGATAAAAGGTCGGAAGGCAGGGGATCTAACTTTAATGCAGCATGGCAAAATCGCTCTGCCACGTCCCGCGGGATATGAAAGGAATGTGAATCAAGCCAACGCTGCAGCCCCATTTCCACAAAGTCTTCATCAATCTCGCCTTTATTCTTTGCTGAACGGATCATAGACGCACTTGGGTATATATCAACATCACGAGTATGTTTCAACCAACTAGCAACCTGATCAAAAGGCTGGTTTTCAAGTCCCATCCACGGATTACGCGCAGCAAATGTAGAAATAGGCCAAAGTGGCGCAATCACTCTGCTGGCAGATGTGATTAAATCGGTAAGATCTCTTTCTTGAACATCAATATCTGTATCTATTTTTTTTGCATTTTCTTTTGTTAATACGGATGTAATGCCCATCTCAGATTAGCTCCTTATGAAATATATTGTTTAAGGTAGTCTGGGTGACTCTCTACTGACTTTGGTTTTGCTTCACCTAATCGAATTAACCAAAGATAGATTACCGTGGAGAGAACTGAAGAACGATGACGAGCAACCCATGTACCTAAAGCACTGCCAAATAGCAAGAGACATCCAACAATGATGACAGCCGCCATTGGCGGTTGAACACTTTGAAAAACGGTTGTATGCAGCCACTCATAGAAGAGGTTATGAATCATAAAATAGACGAGGGCTGCCCCTCCTAAAAAGATGAAGCCGACAATTCGGCCAATTCTTCCCTCTCCAAAAGCAACAAGCTGAGTCCAAGAAACGGACAATGACCACCCTAAGATCAGCGCACTGATTAATTGATACCCCTCTCCAGGTGCAGCGAGCCAAAAAGCAACGCCTATAACTAAGGATAAAATCCGGCCAGCCATGATCCACAAATAGGATGTTCCTTCATTAGCCCGAGCCGATCCTTCATGACGCCGTACGGCTGAACCAGCCTGTAAAAACAACGTAGCTTTGAATAACCCATGTAAAATAAGATGAATAATGGCTGCGATATAGGCTCCTAATGCGCACTGAATGAGCATGAACCCCATTTGTCCAATCGTGGAGCCTACTAACTGGCGTTTATAATCAACCTGGACTAAACTAATGCCGGTTCCAATCAATACAGAAATGCTGGCAAGCAGAAGTAAGATAATTGAAGCGATGCCGCCATTAAATAGTGGTGAAAACCGAGTTAGTATAATTCCGCCGGCATTGACTAAACCTGCGTGCATAACCGCAGAAACAGGAGTTGGAGCAACAATAGACTCAATCAACCATCTATGGAATGGCCATTGAGCCGCAGGAATGATCACTGCTAATACAATCAATAAACCAATCCCAGTTTTCTCCCATACCTCCAGTTGGGCTAAGCTTTCATTTGTTAAAACCAATGATAACTGCCATTGGCCTGTAGCTTGAAAAAGCCATATCATCGCGAAAAACAAAGAAATCCAACTTAACAAAAATAATCGACCAGAAACCTTGGCTGCCTCACTGGCTACCTGCCAAGCACTGTTTAACCTTATTAGTAAAATTAAGCCGACAAGAGTTGCCCCCCAAGAAATAACCATCAAGCGGAGATCACCGCTTAACCATGCAATTGAAGCAGCGCCTGTAGTAAAAGTAAAAAGCGTAAAATATTTTCGATAAGACTTGTCTCCCATTAAGTAACGTACAGAAAAACGCTGAATGATGAAACCAATTGCAAGGACAAAGAAAGTCATTAACCAAGCTAAGGAATCGAAGTACCAAGGGCCAACATTTCCTTCCACACCCCTATTGGCAAGATTCACTAAGGAAACCAAAGGCGGTAAAGCCAAGATACCAATATGAATGCGGACATAACTCAAGGGTACGCGTGGATGTAAAAACAATAGTCCGCTTATCCCAGAAGCAATAAGCGTCATAAAAAATAATGTTAATAATGATGACAAACTCAGCGAAACTAACATTCTAACTTCTCCTTTTTTAAATCTCGTTATTGCTCAAAAGACCTTTCAATCAGATCATATTTTCTATGATTTATTTCAATTTTTATTTATCTCTATTTTTTTCCAACAAAAAAGCCGACAACCTCAAAATTTCAATGATTATGGTAGATCATTGAATCTTGAAAATTGTCGGCTTCATTTCAACTAACTCCCTGCGAAGTTTTTTGAAGTGCTGCCTTATTATTGGGCTTTATGCTATGTTTTAACTTCCCTAAGGGAATCATCGTTTAAAACTATGAAATAAAAGGATTTATGTTACTCTTCCTTTTTAAATTAGGGTACTTTTTCATTCAGTCAAGATTTAAAATTAAATATTAAAAGAATGCTAAAGGCCTATTTCTTTTAAAAGGAAATATAACAGTAACACCGATTATGGAGTTATGTAATAAGATAAGCTAAATTTTAAATGTTGTCAATAAAAACATCATATTTTATACAGTGAATTCAAACCTACATGTTGGAAAACGAAGAATGAAGTATCAATCCTTTTTCCCTTTGAAGATATAATCTTTACTAAGGCAGGTGAAATCTATCATTCTAATTTCTTTGAACCAGTATTTACTTATAGTTGGCAATTTAAATTTTTACACACTTTAATTATAAAATTTCTCTTGGATTTCTTTCATACAAAATCATAAAAACCCCTTTGGCTAAATAACCAAAGGGGTTAACATTTTTACTCCACAGTAACACTCTTCGCAAGGTTACGCGGTTTATCAACATCACAGCCGCGATGCAGCGCAGCATAGTATGCGATCAGCTGCAGTGGAACAACAGATACCAACGGAGCAAGCGCTGGGTTTACTTCCGGCAGTACGAATCTGTCATCCGCATCGTCTAGGCCTTTCAGTGAGATAATGCATGTGTTTGCTCCGCGAGCGGCAACTTCTTTGACGTTTCCGCGGATGCTTAGGTTTACGTGCTCTTGTGTTGCCAGTGCGAATACTGGTGTTCCTTGTTCGATCAAAGCAATCGTACCGTGCTTCAGCTCTCCGCCGGCAAAGCCTTCTGCCTGGATGTAAGAAATCTCTTTCAGCTTCAGTGCGCCTTCGACACATACGAAGTAGTCAAGGCCGCGTCCGATGAAGAAAGCGTTTCTGGCTACAGTCAGGTATTCACGGGCAATCATTTCCAATTCGTCTTTCTGGTCGCAAAGGGCTTCCATGGCGTTCGCAGCGATACCGAGTTCTTTGACAAGGTCAAATCCGATATCGATGCCGTTTTTGTCAGCAGCTACAGATGCAAGAACCGCCAGAACTGCAATTTGTGCAGTGTATGCTTTTGTTGACGCAACAGCAATTTCAGGACCTGCATGAAGCAGCAATGTGTAGTCAGCTTCACGGGAAAGCGTTGATCCCGGCACGTTTGTGATTGTGAGTGCTTTATGTCCGAGCGCTTTGACTTGAACAAGAACCGCGCGGCTGTCTGCTGTTTCTCCGCTTTGAGAAAGGAAAATGAAGAGCGGTTTCTTAGACAGAAGCGGCATGTTGTAGGAGAATTCACTCGCTACATGCACTTCAACCGGCACGTTTGCCCACATTTCAATATATTGTTTACCGACAAGTCCTGCGTGGTAGCTTGTTCCGCAGCCAATGATATAGATGCGGTCCGCCTCCGCTACAGCGGCAGCGATATCGCCAGGCACAGACAGCTTGCCGTTTTCATCTTGATACGTTTGGATGATTTTGCGCATGACAACCGGCTGCTCATCCGTTTCTTTCAACATGTAGTGAGGGTACGTGCCTTTTTCGATATCACTGGCATCCAGCTCAGCAATATAAGACGCACGTGTAATCACGTCACCATCAAGGTTTTTGATGACGACTTGATCATCAGTGACGATGACCATTTCTTTATCCATCAGCTCTACGTATTCGTTGGTTACTTGAAGCATCGCCATCGCATCAGATGCTACGACGTTGAATGTATCTCCAAGACCGACTAATAGAGGGCTTTTGTTTTTCGCTACAAAAATCGTTTCTCTGTTTTCGTTGTCGAATAAAGCAATTGCATAAGAGCCTTTTAACAGTGTAAGTGTTTTGCGGAACGCTTCTTCTGTCTCAAGTCCTCCATTGACGAATTGCTCGATTACTTGAACGACTACTTCTGTATCGGTGTCACTTTTGAGCTCTACATCTTGCAAATACTCTTGCTTCAGCTGAACATAGTTCTCGATCACGCCGTTATGAACAAGTGTAAAGCGGCCCAGTGCACTTTGATGCGGGTGAGCGTTCAGATAGCTTGGTTCGCCGTGTGTTGCCCAGCGAGTATGGCCAATTCCAGCTTTCGCTTCTACATTGGCGTCCACAACTTCACGAAGATCCGCGATGCGTCCTTTTTCTTTGAACACATGGATTCCCTGTTCGTTGGCAACAGCGATACCAGCAGAGTCATATCCGCGGTACTCAAGCTTTTCTAACCCTTTCAGTAAAATTTCCTTCGCATCAAGCTGACCGATATAACCTACGATTCCACACATATTTTTCTTCCTCCTAAGATTGTAAAAGGAGACGAAGAAAGTCAAATTTCAAGGGGACTTTCAATCGTCCCCTCCTACATGTTTTTTGGAAGATCATGCGATTTCTCTTTGTTCAAGGAGTCACCCCCTTGGTTTGAAGAAATCCTTACGGCTGTGATCTGTATACTCAGCCGGGAGGCATCCGCCGAAAATTCGATAACCTCCATCCTCGTCAACTAAGCCTTTTTCCGGGCGCTTAGTTCGGGCGCTATAATTATAGATGAAACAATAATCCCGTCTTTTCTTCCTCAGAGAAAATAAGAACAAGACAAGCTTGATTTTACAGCATGTTCCATGAACGGTCAATTGTTTTTTAAACAACTTTGCCGCATGTTTCACAATTATCATATGTAAGCCTCGCTTGTCTTGTTCGCTCTCTGTTAATAGACTTCGTTATTCCAATCCCATTTCTGACCGGACGACTTCAGCAATGCGATTGACATATTCATCGCACAGCTCTTTCGTCTTCGCTTCAGCCATGACACGGACAAGCGGTTCAGTGCCTGAAGGGCGAACCAAAATCCGGCCGTCGCCGTTCATTTCTTTTTCAACTTCAGAAATAACAGCTTTTACTTTTTCGTTTTCTTCAACTTTATATTTATCAGTTACTCTTACATTCACTAACAGCTGCGGGAACTTCTGCATTTCTGCTGCAAGCTCTGACAGTGGCTTGCCTGTCGCTTTCAATGTGTTCATCAGCATAATTGCAGACAATAACCCGTCCCCTGTCGTGTTGTAATCAAGGAATATTAGATGCCCTGACTGCTCTCCGCCGACATTGTAGCCGTCTTTTTTCATCGCTTCTACTACGTAGCGGTCGCCGACAGCTGTCTGTACGCTTTTGATGCCTTCTTTTTCGAGTGCCTTATAGAAGCCAAGGTTGCTCATCACGGTTGAAACCACTGTATCATCCTTTAATCGGCCCTCCGATTTTAGGTGTTTTGAGCATATGTACATGATTTGGTCGCCGTCAACAATATTTCCTTTTTCATCGACCGCAATCAGGCGGTCGCCGTCACCGTCGAACGCAAGGCCGAGATCAGCGTTTTTCTCTTTGACAAACGCGCTGAGCGCTTCCGGATGAGTTGATCCAACGCCGTCATTAATGTTTAATCCGTTCGGAGAAGTTCCCATTGTTGAAACATCTGCATCTAAATCAGCAAACAGGTGTGTTGCCAAGGACGAAGTTGCGCCATGAGCGCAGTCAAGCGCCACATGAATGCCTGTGAAATCTTCATCAGCTGTCTGTTTTAAGAATTGCAGGTATTTTTGGCCGCCTTCAAAATAGTCGTTTACAAGCCCTAGATCGGCTCCGACCGGTCTTGGCAGCTTATCCTCCGGTTCATCCATCAGGCGCTCAATTTCAGCCTCCTGTTCATCAGAAAGCTTAAATCCGTCTCCGCCGAAGAACTTGATTCCGTTATCCTGCACTGGGTTATGAGAAGCAGAAATCATGACGCCTGCCTCTGCATCCATCGCTTTTGTTAAATAGGAGACACCAGGTGTTGAAATGACACCCAGACGCATGACTTCAGCGCCAATGGATAAAAGTCCGGCGACAAGGGCTCCCTCCAGCATATGGCCGGAGATCCGTGTATCGCGGCCTATCAGCACTTTTGGACGTTGTTTGTCTTTTGTGAGCACATAACCGCCGAAACGTCCGACTTTAAAGGCCAGCTCAGGTGTAAGCTCACTATTGGCGACACCTCTTACACCGTCTGTTCCAAAATACTTGCCCATATTATAATCGCTCCTTTTTATTCCGATGAAGATTGTGAATCCGCAGTGGATTCGTCCTCATCCTGATCTTGGTTTTGATCTTTATTTTCGTCTTGTTTTTGATCATTGCTGTCTTTATCAGTGTTCGTTGTATCTTCTTGCTGCTTGTTATCTTGATCATTTGTTTGCTGCTTATCTGTGTCATCCTGGTTTCCAGATGTATTGCTGCTGTTATCATTAGTCGATGTATTGCTTTTTTTGGACGTCAGCTTAATTTTGGCGTTTTTCTGCCCCAAAGACCAGGTTACATTCTGTGGTCCGTTTACTTCAAGCTTCACGCTATGCTCACCGTCATCTAAATCTGAAACATTCACATACAATTCAATATCTGATTTTTTCAGTTTTTTTATGTTGGCGGGAGAGCCTTTAGCTGTCACGTCTATCGCTTGTGTTTCCGGATCAAGAAAATCAATGTTTTGCGAGCTGCCCAGCCCTACAGTCTTAATAGGGACATTCTCAAACTTCTGATCCGCTTCACTATCCACTTCAATATGCAAAGTCACTTTTGACGGCGAGATCTTTTTGACGCCGTCAGGAAGCGGGATATCTGCCTCGATATCGGAATCCTTGGTGATCTTGCTTAAATCTAAGCTGACGCCGTCAATAAATTCAAGAGAATCCAACACATCCTGCGAGCCGTAAACTGTTACCTCGCTGGGGCTGGATTCTATATTTGCTATGCTGACACCGTCAGGAAGGCTTCCTGTCCGTTCAATTTTAAAGGGCACTTTTTTACTCGGGCTTGTCACCGGGACGGTAATCTTGATGACCGAGGGCTCCACATCGACAGGAAGCGCGTTTCCATCTTTATCATAGACAGTCACTTTCGCTTCCTTTTCAATCGTTTCATCTGCGTTTTCCAGGTTCACTGAAGCTTTGACAAGTGAAATATTATCGATCACATTTTTAGATCCTGTAATCTGCACATTTTTCGGACTGACAATCGGCTGCTCCGGAGAATAGCCTTTTTTCATTTTGCTTTTATTGTAGTATTCCACCTCTACGGGAAAGCTTTTGGTCGTCCGTTCTTGAATGGTTACTGTCGTAACAGACGGGTTGATTGAGATTGTCAGCCCATCCGACACATTTTTGGCCTTAAGCTCGACCTTATGTGTGCCGGTTTTCAAATGTTCCATATCGGCATATATTTCGAAGTTCTTGGTCTGCCTAGCCTTTTTCACGGCGCTTGTCGAACCTTTTATCGTGACATTTACCGTTTGCGGTACACCTGTCACGACGTAATTTTCGTCATCATAATACGCTTTGACCGGAATATCGGTCAGTGTTGCTTCATCAGTTGTTGATGTCGGAAAGAAAGATTCACCCGGTTTTTTCGGAGTCGGTGCTTGATTGCTGTTAACCGCCACATAAAGCAAGAGCGCGAAAAGCAGCGCAATGATTTTCACAGCCCAGCGGTTGTTTAAGAATTTATCCATTTTTCTTGCCCCTCCAATACCAGCGGTTAGAAGAAGTGTCTCTGGTGTTTTTCTTAAACTCGGCTTCAAGCATTTCTTTCAGTGCTTCTTCCGTCAGCTCTCTGTGAAGGTCGCCGTTCTTCGCCACACTGACGCCGCCGGTCTCTTCAGACACAATAATCGTCAAACTGTCCGTTACTTCACTGATGCCGACAGCCGCTCTGTGCCGCGTACCCAGTTCTTTTGAAATAAACGGGCTCTCCGAAAGCGGCAGATAACAGGCTGCAGCGGCAATTTCATTATTCTTCATAATCACCGCACCGTCATGAAGCGGGGTGTTCGGAATAAAAATATTGATCAGCAGCTCAGAGCTGACTTTGGCATTCAATGGGATGCCGGTCTCAATATAATCTCCCATTCCGGTATCCCGCTCAATGGTCAGCAGGGCGCCTATACGGCGTTTTGCCATATAATTAATCGCTTTTGCAATGGCCTCAATCGTTTTCTGCTGCGCTTCCTCTACAGGCGTGCCGCTCCTTGAAAAAAAGCGGCCGCGGCCAAGCTGTTCAAGCGCTCTTCTCAGCTCAGGCTGAAAGATAATAATAATTGCTAAAAATCCCCATGTTATCGCTTGGTCCATCAGCCATTGAAGTGTGCTGAGGCCCAAATATTGGCTGGCCATACGGACAAGCACGATCACGACAATTCCTTTTAACAGCTGAACCGCTTTCGTGCCGCGTATCACCATAATCAGTTTATATATCACATACCAAACAAGGAGAATATCAACGGCATTGCCGAGGTACTGCAAAAAAGGGATATCCTCAAAAGCCATTTCCTCGTCCTCCAAGAATTCAGTCATTTCGTAATGTTTGTTTTACGTGTTACGCATATGTACTTTACATAGCGAGCCCATTATACCACATTTCGATTTAGCAAGTGAAATGTGCCAGCCCTTTCAGCACGCAAAAAAAAGAGCAAAGCGCTGATACGCTTTACTCTTTTCCGTTCGGATCTAATGCACTAAATACACTTTTCCCCGCAGACTTCATTTTGTACCATGTCCAGTCGAATAACTCATTGATTTCTTCAATCTGACCGGTGACTTGTCCAGCAGAGGCCATATACTTTTCGCCGTTTACGACGGTTACATCCCCGTCTATTTTTCCTTTAATAATCAGCTTGCCGTTTTTGACAGTGACATCACCTTTGACCGTCTCACCTTCAGGCACGATCACAGTATTGTTATGCACCACAAGATTCGGCTGCTTGGACACGCTGAAATTGTGGTCATTATGCCAGCTGTTTAAAAAACCTCCGCCCATCAAAATGATGAATACCGCAGCAGCTGCGATAACGGGATGGGATCTGAACCATCTTTTCACAGAAGCTCTTTTCTTCTCCTTAGGCAATTTCGCCATGACGTTAGCGGTAAAATTCGCGGGGGCTTCAACATGCGATGTGCTCCGGACGAGCGCTATGGATTTTTCCATCTCATAAAAATGCTTTTTGCATTTCTCGCATGTCTCAAGATGTTCCTTTAATACCTGTTCATCTTTTGGAGGGATATCTCCATCAAGATGCATATGCATAAGCTGCACAATTTGTTCTGGACAGCCCATTTCATCACCCCACTTAAAGATCCCTTAATTGTTTTCTAAGAGCCTCTCTGCCTCTGTGAATCCGCGTTTTTACAGTTCCCACAGGGATGTTCAGAATCTCGCCAATTTCAATTAGTGAGAGTTCGTCAATATACTTTAATACGATGACTGTTCTGTATTTGTCAGGAAGCTTTAAAATTTTCTGCTGTATCGTGTTAGAGAGCTCCAGCGACACAACAGCATCTTCAGGCAAAACCCCATCTGCGGCGATTTGTGAATACATCGTCAAGCCTTCCGTACCAGCCACCTCTGCATCGAGGTAATAATCAGGCTTCTTTTTGCGAATGCGATCAATGGTCAAATTGGTTGCGATTCGATAAAGCCAAGTTGAAAATTTCCGGTTAATATCAAAACTGTCGATATTAACGTACGCTCTGATGAAAGCCTCCTGTGCAATATCCTCCGCCTCATGCACATTGCCAAGCATACGGTAGCAAAGCTGATAAATTTTATCCTTGTAAATATCTACGATGTCCGCAAATGCATTTTGGTCGCCTTTTTTGACTTGCTTAATTCTCTTTTTAATCATCATTTCCATATTTATCTAACCTCTGCCTTCACCGGTCTGTATGTATACGAGCTTCGTTTCAAAAGGTTTCAACTTTTTTATAAAATAAGTTTATCAAATTTTTGGCAGGGTGTAGATGGTAATTCGTGAATAAACTACCTTAACATATTTTTAAAATTACTATACAGACTGAACAGTTAGAAGTTGGAATGATTTTAAAAAGAAAAAAAGACACCTTTTGATCAAAGGTGTCTGTGACTGGGCTAGCTGGATTCGAACCAACGCATGACGGAGTCAAAGTCCGTTGCCTTACCGCTTGGCTATAGCCCAATAATGGTGGAGGGGGGCAGATTCGAACTGCCGAACCCTGAGGGAGCGGATTTACAGTCCGCCGCGTTTAGCCACTTCGCTACCCCTCCATATTCATGTAAGAAAAGAGTGCCGGCAAGAGGACTTGAACCCCCAACCTACTGATTACAAGTCAGTTGCTCTACCAATTGAGCTACACCGGCAAGATGGTGGAGGATGACGGGCTCGAACCGCCGACCCTCTGCTTGTAAGGCAGATGCTCTCCCAGCTGAGCTAATCCTCCAAATGGTGACCCGTACGGGATTCGAACCCGTGTTACCGCCGTGAAAGGGCGGTGTCTTAACCGCTTGACCAACGGGCCGTTTGTGTTCTCGTCGAGCTGACAAAAGTTATTATATACAGGTTACCACCCCTTTGTAAAGAGAAAAATTAAATTTTTTATTTTCAAACTTTTTAACTCCTTTTTTAACTGAAAAAGCCCCCCAACATTTATCATTTCTTTTATGATAGAGACAAGCGAATCAAGAGAGGAGAAACCAAGATGATGCTAGTCAGCTCTTGCCTTGGCGGCATTGAATGCAGATACAACGGCTCTCATGCCGCATCAGAGAAAATCAGAAAACTTCTCGATGAAAATAAAGCCATCATGGCTTGCCCTGAGCTTCTCGGCGGCTTCTCAACTCCCCGTGAACCTGCGGAAATCATCGGAGGCACCGGCGAGGATGTTCTCAATGGAACCGCGAAAACATTAGCTTACGCAAAAGAAATCAATGCCTCTGCCGTCATATTAAAAGAAAACAGTCCATCGTGCGGAAGCAGGTTTATCTATAACGGCACATTCTCCGGCCAAAAAATCACCGGCAGCGGAGTGACCGCCGCACTGTTAAAACGAGCGGGCTACCGCGTTATTTCAGAAAACCAGCTAGATGACATAATGTAAGGAGGGCACAACATGACTCAAGACATTTCTTTATCCTTCTATAGGCCTGAACACTTGCAGGAGCTTCAATCATTCACGCTAACCAACGATGACAAACGCTTTACCTCCCTCCCAAAAGAGGTGCTGACTCAGGCCCTTGGCATACAGGACCGGTATCCGGTTGTCATCTTAAAAGACGATCTGCCAGTCGGTTTTTTTATTTTACACACTTCAAAAGAAACGCTTGCTCCCTATTCTAACAACCCATTTGCTTTACTGCTCAGTTCCC
Organism: Bacillus sp. N12A5; assembly: GCF_026790125.1. Taxonomy (NCBI): domain Bacteria; kingdom Bacillati; phylum Bacillota; class Bacilli; order Caryophanales; family Bacillaceae; genus Bacillus; species Bacillus sp. N12A5. The sequence goes on from NZ_JALAMR010000001.1 coordinate 40,704, forward strand.
TGTCATTAAATGCTATGCATCACGGAAAAGGCTATGCCAAAAAAGCAATGCTTCAGCTTCCCTCTTTTGTGAGCGGTTATTTTCCATGGTGCGATGAAATCATCTTGGCCGTCAATCACCTAAACTCACGAGCAAAGCACCTTTATATGAAAAGCGGGTTCCTTGATAAAGGCCGGCGAAGAATCGGGCCTCTCGGAGAACAGCTGATTCTTCATTATTTCTTATAGGCCCAAATGAAATAAAATTTCAAAAACGAAAAAACATAGTTGAAATATCATAACAGAAATGAATATACTGAATATTGAAATATATTATGTTAAAACAGGGGGCATCCTCATGTCAGAACCATTACATCTTCACCGTCTTACAACGGAATCACGCAATAGCCAAACAACAGAAATCCACAAAGCAAACACGCTCGGCATCCTCAAGATGATCAACAACGAAGATATGAAAGTCGCAGCCGCCGTTCAGCAGGTTCTCCCCGATATCAAAATAGCCGTAGATTGCGCCTGCGACTCGTTTCAAAATGGAGGCCGGCTCATATATACAGGCGCCGGCACTAGCGGCAGACTCGGTGTGATGGATGCCGTTGAATGTCCTCCCACCTACAGCGTAAACCCAGATCAGGTCATCGGTATCATGGCTGGAGGCCCCAACGCATTTTTGCAGGCAGCAGAGGGGATTGAGGACAGTGAAGAAGCCGGAGCTGAGGATCTAAAAAACATACAGCTCACTCCAAACGACACTGTCATTGCCATTGCAGCAAGCGGACGCACACCTTATGCCGCAGGCGCCCTAACATACGCCCGCAAAGTCGGAGCACATACCATCGCCCTTACCTGTAATGAAAACTCCGCCATCAGTAAGGATGCGGATCACAGCATTGAGGTTGTCGTCGGGCCTGAGGCCATTACAGGATCAACACGTATGAAAGCCGCAACCGCTCATAAAATGATTCTAAACATGATATCCACGGCAGTCATGGTCAAAATCGGCAAGGTTTACGAAAACTTGATGGTAGACGTTAACGTCAGCAACAAAAAATTAAAAGAACGCGCCATCAGCATCATCCAAAGTCTCACAAACGCTTCATACGACACAGCAAGAAACACATTAGAACAAGCCAATCAACACGTTAAAACGGCAATCGTCATGCTCAAAACAAGCACAGATCAGGAAAAGGCTAAGGCATTGCTTGATGAAGCAAACGGTTTTATAGACACGGCAATCGAATATTACCATTTAAGATAAGGAGAGACCGGGAATGGCAACAGGCGGATTAGCAATCATCCAATCAATGAAGCACAAGCTCCCTCCATCTGAGCGTAAACTTGCAGATTACATCCTAACCCAGCCCCACAAAGCAATCGAAAGCACTGTCAGTGAAATCAGCGCCTTAGCCAATTCAAGTGACGCTGCCGTCATCAGACTCTGCAAATCACTTGGGCTAAAAGGCTTTCAAGATCTAAAAATGAGAATAGCAGGGGATCTGGCAAAGCCCTCCTTACAAGGCTACCGGGACATTGCGCCCCACGAACCGCTGCCCTCCATTTCTGAAAAAGCGGCCGGAAATGCCATTCAAGCCATTCAGGATACGTCAGACCTGATGGACTACAAAGAGCTTGAACGAGCGGTTTCTCTGCTTCTCAAAGCTCATACCGTGCATTTTATCGGTGTCGGCGCTTCCGGTATTGTTGCCAAGGACGTCCAGCAAAAGTGGCTTCGTATTCATAAACCAGCAACTGCATTCACAGATACTCATCTTGTGGCATCTTTAATCGCAAACGCGGATAAGGAAGACATCGTATTCGCCATTTCATTTTCAGGAGAGACGCAGGAAATTATTGAACTGCTCGCCATGGCTAAGGAAAAAGGAATCACAACGATCAGCCTCACACAATTCAGTCAAACATCCGTCTCCGCGCTCGCTGATGTCCCATTGTACACAGCACATTCCAATGAAGCCCTGCTTCGAAGTGCAGCCACTTCCTCCCGTCTCGCCCAGCTTTTTATGATTGATGTTTTGTTTCTAGGTATGGCAGCCGAGCAATATGAAGAAACAACCGGCTACATTGATAAAACAAGAGCAGCCATACAATCTATGCGGAAAAAATAAGGCATCTTGAAGGGGAGGGGTTTTGATGAGCAAAGAAAATAACTACCAGCATCTCGCAAAGAAAATCCTTGAGCTATGCGGAGGAAAATCCAATATTTCTTCATATACGCATTGCATGACACGCCTGCGTATTACGCCTTACGATGGGAGTAAAACAGATGTTCAGGCTTTAAGAGAGCTCGACGGCGTACTAGGGGTTGTTGAGGCTGAAACCTTACAAATTATCCTCGGCACAGGAGTCGTCAATCATGTCACAGCCGCTTTCTCAAAGCTCGTGTCAGCAGAAGAGGGTGTCAATGTTACAGAAGCAGCCGCTAAAAAGAAGGCCGATATCAACCGAAAAAACGCCACTCCTTTTAAACTTTTTTTACGTAAAATTGCCAGCATCTTTATCCCTCTTATTCCTGCACTCGTCGCTTCCGGTTTAATTACTGGGATTACCAAAGCAATTATTCAAGCCGGATGGCTCTCTGCAGAATCACAAATTGCTGTTATCCTGACAGTCATCGGATCAGGGTTATTCACATATCTCGGCATCCTTGTCGGTATCAACGCATCGAAAGAATTTGGCGGGACACCTGCTCTTGGGGCTCTGGCCGGGATCTTGATTATAAATCCGGAGATTGCAAAGATCAGTTTATTCGGAGAAGAGCTTCTTCCGGGCAGGGGAGGTCTGATCGGAGTTCTATTCGCAGCTATATTCATTGCTTACACTGAACGATTTATCCGCCGTTTTATTCCTCAATCACTCGATATCATTGTCACCCCAACCGTCTCACTGTTAATCACCGGAATCGTCACTTATGTCGTATTTATGCCTTTAGGCGGCTTCATTTCTGATGCCATTACATCCGGTCTTCAGTCCATCTTGGACATCGGCGGTATCGCTGCAGGCTTTATTCTGGGCGCAACCTTCCTTCCTCTCGTCGTGACTGGACTGCATCAAGGCTTGACGCCAGTGCACATGGAACTGATCAATTCAATCGGCAATGATCCTCTGCTCCCTATTTTGGCTATGGGAGGCGCAGGACAGGTAGGCGCGGCCTTTGCCATCTTTATGAAAACGAAAAAAACTACATTGAGAAAAGCAATCGCAGGAGGTCTTCCGTCGGGGCTGCTCGGCATTGGTGAACCGCTTATTTTCGGGGTCACGCTCCCACTTGGCCGTCCGTTTTTGACGGCATGCCTAGGTGCTGGAATCGGCGGCGCATTTCAAGCTTATTTTCAGGTAGCCACCATTGCGATTGGTGTCTCAGGGCTGCCGCTTTCCTTCCTCGTCCTGCCTTCGCAAATCATTCTATATATCATCGGACTCTTTATTTCGTACGCAGCCGGCTTTTTATTAACCTATGCATTCGGATATAAAGATGAAATGGCTTCTCAATTCGATTAAATGGTTTCAGTTTTAGGGATAGTAACGGGATAGAACCACGGAAAGGAGCAAGCGTGTGAAAACAAAGACACTGTCCTTATTCAGTGCCATTTTAACGCTATTTTTACTGACGCCAAATGAAACCTTCGCGCAAACAGCAGACAACCAGGTTGAGCTGAAACCCATAAATGCAGAATCTGCACAATTCTCGTCGGAGAAACTAAGGAAGGTTGATCAGATGATTGAACGGGATATTGCAGCAGGATTTCCAGGCGCCGTTCTTGTCGTCGTGAAGGATGGCCGCATCATCAAAAAAGAAGCATACGGCTACAGTAAAAAATATGAAGGATCAGAGCTGCTGCGCCGTCCGGCAAAAATGAAATCAAGCACAATGTTTGACTTGGCCTCAAATACAAAAATGTATGCAACGAATTTTGCCTTGCAGCGCTTAGTCAGCCAAGGAAAGCTTAACATCTATGAAAAGGTTTCTGCTTATTTGCCGGATTTCAAGGATCAGCCGGGAGACCTCTTGAAAGGAAAAGACAAAATTCGTGTCATCGATGTCCTCCAGCACCAATCAGGGCTCCCCTCAAGCTTTTACTTTTACACGCCGGAAAAAGCCGGCAAGTTCTATTCCCAGGAGCGGGACAAAACGATTGAATATTTGTCGAACATTCCGCTCGATTATGAAACAGGGACAAAGCACGTATACAGTGACATCGGCTATATGCTCCTCGGCTGTATTGTCGAACATCTCACCGGCAAACCGCTTGATGTCTACACGGAGCAGGAGCTCTACAAGCCGCTGGGCCTGAAGCATACCTTGTACAATCCGCTGCAAAAAGGCTTTAAACCGAAGCAGTTCGCAGCTACTGAACGTATGGGCAATACCCGGGATGGCGTTATTGATTTCCCTAATATCCGAACCAACACACTGCAAGGAGAAGTACATGACGAAAAAGCGTTTTACTCAATGGGGGGCGTGTCTGGTCATGCCGGATTGTTTTCAAATGCTGATGATATGGCTATTCTGCTGCAGGTTATGTTAAACAAAGGGTCCTACCGAAACGTTTCTTTATTTGATCAGAAAACAGCTGACTTATTTGCTTCACCATCAGAAACAGATCCGACATTCGCTCTTGGCTGGCGGCGAAACGGAAGTAAAAGCATGGAATGGATGTTTGGCCCTTATGCCAGTAAAAATGCTTACGGACATACCGGCTGGACAGGGACGGTTACCGTCATTGATCCAGCATACAACTTAGGCATCGCCTTGTTAACAAATAAAAAACATTCACCGGTTGCTAATCCAGAGGAAAATTCAAACGTGTTTGAGGGTGATCAATTTCCGACAGGCAGTTACGGGAGCATCATTACCGCGATTTATGAAGCGATGGAATGAATGATTCGACGATAGGAGGGAATTTCCATGAAACCAGTCTTTCCGCTTATCCTTTCAGCCGTCCTCTTTCTTTCATGTTTTTTCGGCGCCAGTCAGACAAAAGCCGCTTCATCCAGCGGCTTATCTGACGCCAAGCAGATTGTCAATCGCATGACGTTAGATGAGAAACTCGGCCAGATGCTGATGCCGGATTTCAGAAACTGGCAAAAGGAAGGCCAGTCCTCTCCGCAAGCCTTTACAGAAATGAATGAGGAAGTCGCCGGCCTCATCAAGAAATATCAATTCGGTGGGGTCATCCTTTTTGCAGAAAATGTAAAAACAACAAAACAAACTGTACAGCTGACAGACGCTTACCAAAAGGCAAGCCCTAAAATTCCGTTGATTCTGAGCATTGACCAGGAAGGCGGCATCGTAACGAGATTAGGGGAGGGCACTAATTTCCCAGGGAATATGGCGCTGGGCGCAGCCAGAAGCAGAATCAACGCCTATCAGACCGGCACCCTCATTGGGAAGGAGCTTTCTGCCTTAGGCATTAATACAGATTTCAGCCCTGTCATGGACATTAATAATAATCCTGATAATCCAGTAATTGGCGTGCGTTCCTTCAGCTCCAATCGGGAACTGACAGCACGACTCGGTTTATATACGATGAAGGGATTGCAGCGGCAGGATATTGCCTCTGCTCTCAAACATTTCCCGGGACATGGAGACACGGACGTTGACAGCCATTACGGATTGCCGCTCGTCTCCCATAATCAAGAACGGCTTCGTGAGGTCGAGCTCTATCCTTTTCAAAGAGCAATCGATGCCGGTGCTGATATGGTGATGACAGCACACGTCCAATTTCCTGCCTTTGACGATACCACATACAAAAGCAAACTCGATGGATCGGACATTCTGGTTCCGGCTACACTTTCGAAAAAAGTGATGACAGGACTTCTTCGCCAAGAAATGGGCTTTCACGGCGTCATCGTTACCGATGCTCTCAATATGAAGGCAATCGCTGATCATTTCGGCCAGGAAGAGGCTGTGGTCATGGCCATAAAAGCCGGCGTCGATATTGCATTAATGCCGGCCTCAGTTACTTCATTGAAAGAAGAACAGAAATTCGCACGTGTTCTTCAAGCATTGAAAGAAGCCGTGAAAAATGGAGACATTCCTGAACATCAAATCAACAAATCAGTTGAACGAATCATTTCCCTGAAAATAAAACGCGGTATATATCCGGCTCAAAACGACGACAGCTTAAAAGAAAAAATAGCCAAAGCCCAGAAAATCGTAGGAAGCAAGCATCACTTAAAGACGGAGAAAAAAATAGCTGAAAAAGCAGTGACTGTATTAAAAAATGAACAGCACACTCTGCCGTTCAAGCCTAAAAAAGGCAGCCGAATCTTAATTGCCGCGCCTTACGAAGAACAAACTGCTTCGATTGAACAAACCATTCGCGATCTCATCAAGCGAAAGAAAATCAAACACGTGTCTCTCAGCAAAATGAATTTTGCCAACCAAGTATTTAATGCCGAGCATGAAAGACAAGTAAAAGAGGCTGATTATATCATTACCGGCTCCTACGTCGTGAAAAACGATCCTGTCGTCAACGACGGTGTCATCGACGACACCATATCAGATTCAAGCAAATGGGCCACCGTATTTCCGAGAGCTGTGATGAAAGCCGCGCAGCAGCACAACAAACCATTTGTCTTAATGAGCCTGCGCAACCCATATGATGCCGCCAATTTTGAAGAAGCGAAGGCACTCATTGCTGTCTACGGCTTTAAAGGATACGCGAATGGCCGTTATCTTCAACCCAATATTCCTGCCGGAGTTATGGCGATATTCGGCCAGGCAAAACCTAAAGGCACACTTCCAGTTGACATTCCGTCAGTCACGAAACCGGGAGACATCCTTTATCCATTTGGCTACGGATTAAATATCAAAACGGGAAAACGGCTTTAAAATAAGGAGGGGACACATGAGAAAAACAATATTTGCTTTTCTCACAGGGCTCATGATATTCGGAACGATAACAGCTGCCTCAGCATCACCCGATGACAAGAACAAAACAGCCAAAAAACCTAAAGTCCAGACCGGCATAGACACGCTTTTACAGGATTATAAAAAACAGCTAAAGGGAAAACGAATCGGATTGATCACCAATCCAACCGGAGTAAACGCATCTCTAAAAAGCAGTGTCGATATTCTTTACGAGAACCCTGATATCAAATTGACAGCTTTATTCGGCCCTGAGCATGGCGTTCGCGGCGACGCTCAGGCGGGAGACGAAGTCGGCTCTTACATTGATGAAAAAACCGGGATTCCCGTATACAGCCTCTACGGAAAAACAAAGAAACCGACTCCGGAGATGCTGAAAAATGTCGATGTTCTGATATTTGATATTCAGGATGTCGGGACTCGTTACTACACATACATTTATACAATGGCATATGCAATGGAAGCCGCTAAAGAAAACGGCATTCCATTTATGGTGCTGGACCGCCCGAACCCTCAAGGCGGGACACATGTTGAAGGACCAGTCTTAGAGCCTGAGTACGCCTCATTTGTCGGACTGTATCCGATTCCGTTAAAGCATGGAATGACTATAGGCGAATTGGCTTTACTGTTCAACAAGGAATTTGGCATCAAAGCCGATCTGACAGTGGTGAAAATGAAGCACTGGAAACGAAAAATGGATTTTGGCGACACCAGACTGCCTTTCGTCCTCCCGTCACCGAACATGCCGACGGTGGAGAGCACATTTGTTTATCCTGCAACCGGGCTGATTGAAGGAACGAATATATCCGAAGGACGAGGAACGACAAAACCATTCGAGTTGATTGGGGCTCCCTTTATCAAAAGTACAGAACTTGAAGAAACATTAAACAGCCTTAAACTGCCGGGCGTGACATTCAGGGCGGCTTCCTTTACACCGACATTTTCTAAACATCAAGGAACGCTTTGCCACGGTGTGCATCTCTATGTGACAGACAGAGAAAAGTTTGAAGCGGTAAAAACAGGACTGTCACTCATTAAAACAATACACGACCTCTATCCTAAACATTTTGAGTTCCTATCAACAGGTTCATTTGATAAACTGGCAGGCAACGGCTGGATCAGGACAAAAATAGAAAACGGCGCTTCTATTGAAGACATCATAGGCAGCTATGAAAAACCACTCCAACAATTCAGCAAAACTAGAAAAAAATATCTGATCTATTAAGACGTAAGCATCGTATGTTACACGTGTAACATACTCTTACCGAACAAAAGACCCTTACTTTCACATCTGAGTAAGGGTTCTTTTCATGACAAAAACCCACCCTCTTTATATAGGAAAACCTTCATTTATTTGGTACAATCTTATTGAAAATGATTATCAATTGAATGTTTCTGAAAAGGTGGTCTACTCTTGCAAAATACAGTGATTTATCATCCCATACAAATTGAATATCTGAAAAAAACAAGTGATCTCTTCTCAGAACAGCAATTAACCGATTCATATGTGCTGATCTTTCATTTAAAAGGAAATGGCCATATTTCGATCGGAACAACCATCAGCCCTCTGCAAAAAAAGACACTTTATGTTTGTCCGCCGAACGAGACCTTCGGCTTTACGTCTTCATCCGAAGGACATATAGATGCCTGTCTCATCAGGCTTCAAAGCTATATCAAGGAAACCGGACAAGATGTCTTAACACCATGTACAGAAACGGAGTTAGCCAAACTGAAGCTTGTGAATGTGTCACATATCGAAAACCTCGCGACACGGCTTCAAGAGCTTGTGACCCTATGGAATGAGTCGTCACAGTTTTCTCAGCTAAAATGTGTAATCGAAGTACAAAGCCTGATTTATGACCTCTTCACTGCCAGTTTATCTGACCAGACGGATACACATTCAGCAATCGAAAAAACAAAACAATATATCGAAACTCATTCCGATAAAAAGATTACACTTGCCCAGCTTTCACAAATGGCAGGGATCAGCGCCAAACACTACAGCGAGACCTTTAAAAAATGGACAGGTCAGAGTGTAACGGAATTTATCACAAATACGCGAATTACCAAAGCAAAGCGGCTCATGGCAAGATCAAACTGCAAATTAAAAGAAATCGCTCATCAAACCGGCTATCAAGATGAATTTTATTTCAGCAGAATCTTTAAAAAACATACAGGCTGTTCACCTACAAGCTATATGAAAAAACGCCGAAAAAAAATTGCCGCATATGGAAAGGGCACAATGGGCCACCTTATCCCTCTTCATCACATACCGTTTGCGGCCGCGCTGCACCCAAAATGGACATCTTACTACTATCGGCATTATTCGACAGATATCCCCGTCCAGCTCAGCGCATACCGGTTTAATGAAAAATGGGAAGAAAACCTGAATACGTTATCGCAGGCTGAACCAGATGTCATTTTCAGCATGGATACGATTTCTCAGGAAGAACAAAGTCACCTGAATCGCATCGCAGAAGTTATTTATCTTCCTTCAGAAAAAAGCTGGAGAACCCACTTTATGCAAACAGCTTCATTCTTAGAGGAAGAGACCGAAGCAGAAAAGTGGCTCGCGGCTTATGACCAGCAGACGGCGGCCGCCAAAAAAACACTTCAGCGCGCCGAAGGGCTGCGTTTTCTCTTTTTAAGGCTGCATAAGCATAACTTCTATTTGGCACATAATCGAAGCGTCCGCGAAGTCTTTTTTGGAGATTTAGGATTTCGCTCGGCAAAAATGGCAGCCACGCCTTCAGAGCAAGCGATTTCGTTAGAAAATATCGCAAATTGCCAAGCTGACTGCATGATGCTTTTTCTATTTAAAGAGCCTGAAACCATTGCTTATTACCAGCAATTGCAGCAGACGGAAGTATGGCAAAACCTAAGCGCGGTGCGGAATAACCGTGTATATCTTCTATCCTTTGACCCGTGGAATGAATACTCGGCTTGCGGGCACGAACGGATTGTCCAGCAAACCATTTCTTTACTATCCGGCGATAGTCCATGATAAATATGGAATTTGTCCATGGTGTTATACCTGTTCATTCTCTATAATTCCAATTGATAATAGTTATCAATTGAACAGGAGGCTCTATAGATGAAAAAGATATCTCTTACCTTATTAATCTTGCTTCTCGCGCTGACGGCGGCAGCTTGCGGCAGCAAAAACGAATCAACTGCCAGCAAGGCAAGCGGCACGGCATCTGAGAAGAAGAAAATTGAATACCTTGATAAAACATATGAAGTAACTGTACCGACAGACAAAATTGCCATTACGGGAAGCGTTGAATCAATGGAAGACGCGAAATTGCTAGACGTTCATCCCCAAGGCGCGATTTCATTCTCCGGCAAATTCCCTGATATGTTCAAAGACATCACTGATAAAGCAGAACCAACCGGAGAAAAAATGGAGCCAAACATTGAAAAGATTCTTGAAATGAAGCCAGACGTCATCCTTGCTTCCACAAAGTTCCCAGAAAAAACACTGCAAAAAATAAGCACGGCCGGCACAACGATCCCTGTTTCTCATATTTCTTCAAACTGGAAGGAAAACATGATGCTGCTTGCCCAGCTGACTGGAAAAGAGAAAAAAGCAAAGAAAATTATTGCAGACTATGAACAGGATCTAAAAGAAACAAAAACAAAAATCAATGAAAAAGCAAAAGATTCAAAAGCGCTTGTCATCAGAATCAGACAAGGCAACATTTACATTTATCCTGAACAGGTGTACTTCAACTCCACACTTTATGGTGATTTAGGCCTTAAAGCGCCGGACGAAGTAAAAGCTGCAAAAGCACAAGAGCTGATTTCGTTAGAAAAGCTAAGTGAAATGAATCCGGACCATATCTTCGTCCAATTTTCTGATGATGAAAATGCAGACAAACCTGATGCCTTAAAAGATTTAGAGAAAAACCCAATCTGGAAAAGCCTGAAAGCAGTCAAAGAAGATCATGTGTACGTCAACTCAGTGGATCCTCTTGCACAAGGCGGCACAGCTTGGAGCAAAGTCCGCTTCCTGAAAGCGGCAACTGAAAAATTGACACAAAACTAATTCAGAGTAGGTTTTTGTATGTATTCAAAACAGTGGACACGTATCATATTGATTACTTCTCCATTTGCTATTGCACTGTCGCTGCTGCTTTCAATCCTATATGGCGCAAAGCATCTAAGCACAGATATTGTTTTTACATCTCTTATTCATTTCGATCCGGGAAACACAGACCATCAAATTATATGGCATTCCCGGATTCCAAGGGCTGCCGGCGCTCTGCTCATAGGGGCAGCCCTTGCTGTTTCTGGAGCGCTTATGCAAGGCATTACGCGCAATTATTTAGCTTCGCCCTCCATTATGGGTGTTTCAGATGGTTCCGCGTTTATCATTACGCTTTGTATGGTTCTGCTCCCGCAATCGTCTTCGTTTGAAATGATCGTTTACTCTTTTATCGGCTCAGCCTTGGGGGCTGCGTTAGTATTCAGCCTTGCCGCCATGATGCCTAACGGGTTTACCCCCGTTCAGCTTGCCATCATCGGTACAGTCACAAGCATGCTGCTCAGCAGTTTATCAGCGGCCATGTCGATATATTTTCAAATTTCACAGGATCTCAGTTTCTGGTACAGCGCCAGACTTCATCAAATGAGCCCGGACTTCCTGAAGCTTGCCGCTCCTTTTTTCCTGATTGGCATTATAATGGCCATTTCTCTTAGTAAAAAGGTGACCGCTGTATCATTAGGCGACGACATTTCTAAAAGTCTGGGGCAAAAGAAAAAAACCATTAAAATCATGGCGATGCTTTCAGTCATTATTTTGACCGGCAGTGCAGTAGCGCTAGCCGGAAAAATTGCGTTTGTCGGACTGGTTGTTCCGCATATCACGAGATTTCTCGTTGGCTCTGATTACAGCAGGCTGATTCCGTGTTCCTGCATCTTAGGCGGCATTTTTTTAACCCTGTGTGATCTCGCAAGCAGATTTATCAATTATCCGTTTGAAACACCGATTGAAGTCGTGACATCCATTATCGGGGTGCCTTTCTTCCTTTATTTGATTAAACGAAAAGGAGGGGAGCAAAATGGCTAAAAAATATGCCGTATTTATTGCTTTGATTCTCGTTGTCAGCTATTTCAGCTTGACGAGCGGATCCTTTTCTGTTCATCCGGCTGAGCTGCTCTCCACTCTTTTTCAGATCGATCCGAATCCGCAGTATGAAATTTTGCTGTTCGATTTAAGACTGCCGCGGGTTGTCATGGCAGCTATTATCGGACTTGGTCTTGGCATTGCAGGCGCCGTCATCCAAGCCATCACAAGAAACGGGCTTGCAGACCCGGGAATTCTCGGAATCAATGCAGGGGCGGGAGCCGGAATTGTGGCGTTTATGCTCTTATTCCAAGGCCAAAAGGAAGTGACATCTATAGCTGCAGCGATGGGAATGCCGTTCTTCGGATTAATAGGCGGACTGATTGCAGCGCTTCTGATTTACATATTTGCTTGGCACAGAGGCAATTTAGATTCAGGAAGAATTATTCTGGTAGGAATCGCGATTAATTCAGGATTCAGCGCCCTGTCGTTGTTTTTATCTTTAAAAATGGATCCGCAAGACTATCAAATGGCCATGGTGTGGAAAAACGGAAGCATCTGGTCTGCCAACTGGACGTATATCACAGCCGTTCTCCCATGGATGCTGCTGTTTATACCTATTCTTTTCGCCAAGTCCCGCTTGCTCGATACCATTCGTTTTGATGAAGACACAGTCAGAAGCCTTGGTATTTCATCAAATAAAGAAAAAACCATCCTGCTTGTCGCCTGTGTAGCAATCATCAGCGCCTGTGTCTCCGTAGCGGGAAGCATGGCGTTTGTCGGCTTAATTGCTCCCCATATTTCACGGAGAATGGCTGGTGTCGAACACCGCTACATCCTGCCACTGAGCGGTTTAATCGGCATGCTGCTTGTGATAAGCGCAGACTTTGCCGGAAAACTGTTTTTCCAGCCCGCAGAAGTGCCCGCAGGCATCATTTTGGCGATCCTCGGCGTCCCTTATTTCTTATATCTGCTTTTCAGGCAAAAAAAGGGGGAGAATGCTTGAACGGATTTCTTTCAGAGCATCAAGCCGGCAACAGGAGGTTCACGCTGTACCTCCCTCCTTCCTACAGCCCAAACAGCAGGAGATTTCCTGCAGTTTACGTGCAGGATGGCAGTTCTTTGTTTCAAGACCAAATTGAATTATTAGAAAGCACATTTCAAAAGCGAAGGCTGCCTGAACTCGTGCTGATCGGTATCGAATCCGAAAACCGGATGGATGAATATCTCCTTGGCCAGCTGCATCACTCAATGATCGGTTCCCGGACTTCGGTGGCATGGGATATGACTATCTGTCTGACATAACAAACCGTTTCATTCCGTTTATCGAAGAAAACTGGAACGTCACCAGAGAACCGCAATCAAGAGGAATGATCGGCGCCTCATTAGGCGGCCTTATCTCCATGTTCGCCTTATTAAAGTATCCGTCAGTGTTTGGAAGAATAGGCTCTATTTCAGGTTCATACTGGTACGAAAACGCAGTGGAAGCCATTCATTTATCTTCCTTTAAGCCCGGCACTGCACGTGTTTTTATGTCTGTCGGGAGTGAAGAAGGCCGTGGAAAACAATCCTTTCAGCGGCATATGCTGCAGAATACAAAGCAAGTGCATCTAAGTCTAAAAGAAAAAGGCTTCACCGAAGACCAGCTGTGTTTTTCAATTGAAAAAGGGGCGGTACACCATCGCAAGCACTTCTGCCAACAGTTCATCAGCGCGCTCGAATGGCTATACGGAAAAAACCGCTCAACCCTATGAGCGGTTTTTTTCATGCTTTCTGCAATACAGGTTTTAATTCAAAGCGATTCAGCATATAGCCAAACAAAGCAGCCAGTATCTGTTGAAACAGCATACCAATGACAACGGGAACGGCAACCTGAGACGGAAAGAACGTAACGGCAAGAACTGCGCCGGCACTGATATTTCTCATGCCGCCCGTAAAAATGAGAGAGACAATTTCCTCTTGGCGCCTTTTCATCATTTTTCCGATCAGCCAAGCAGCGGCATAGCCTGTTAACGCAATAAAGAAAACCGTCACAGCTATACCTACAAATCTCAAATCAACCGCTTTGAAATAAGGGGCAATCGCTGAACTGTTAATCGCAATCACTGCCATTAAGCAAAGCTTTGAAAAAGGAGACAGCGCACTGCTCACAGATGCCGTTCTTTCTGGAGTTGACAGCTGATTAAACAGCATGCCCAGGAAAGACGGAATCACGACCATCACAATCAGCCCCTTCATCATGCCCCACACATCCATATGAACCTGAGCACCGGCCAGCAATGAAAGGCTCAGCGGGACGATTAGCGGAGACAACACCGTATCAACCAGGATAATCGAAAGCGTCAAACCGACATTCCCTTTGTACATCGCTGCCCAAATCAAGCTTGTAATCCCCGTAGGAATCACAACAGCCAATGTTAAGCCGGTGATTGTCAAAGGATCGCCTTTAAAAATAAGATGGCCGCTGCCCCAAGCAAAAAGCGGCATAAAAATATGAAGAACGAATAGTGCAAGAATCATAGGAAGAGGATGAGACAATGCGTGTCTCAAAGATTGAAAGTTAGCGCTCAAACTGCCTGCAAACGTAATAAAAGCAAAGATCCAAGGCACGGCGCTTTCATACCCATTTAAAAACTGAGACAGCAGCACGCCCAGCACCACACTCGTCGGCGTTAAAAGCGGCATAACTCTCCCCAATACACGGTTCAGCTTCTGAAGCATCATATGCAAGTCCCCTATTTTCAATTTCTCTTTTCTCTATTATATCAATGCTGTTCAACCGTATGTTATATAAAAAAGCCCAGTTCTCTTGAACTGGGCTTCCCTATTTTATGCCATCTGTTTCATAAGGGCTTTACTTGCATTGTTCAAACCTTTTAATTCAGCTTCAATGCCCTGTTCTTTAAACTTCGCAACAATCTTATCAAGCGCAGCCGCTCCTGAATCATCCCAAACGTGAGCTTCAGTTAAATCAATCACGACCCGCTCAATGTCCTCTTGATAAAGAAACGCATTCATAAGCTCTGTCACTGACGCAAAAAAGATTTGCCCCTTCACTTGATACGTTCTCAGCTTTTGATCCTCTGCATGAGAAACCACTTTCAGCTTCGAGATTTTCGCTACAAAAAACACGGCACTTAAGAGAACGCCGACGAATACGCCTTTAGATAAGTCATCCGTCACAACAACCGTTATCACAGTCACAACCATGACAATCGAGTCTGTGAGCGGCGCTTTTTTGAGGCCTTTTAAAGAAGACCAGTCGAATGTGCCGACAGACACCATAACCATTACAGCCACTAACGCAGCCATCGGAATTTTCACTACAACATGGCTTAACACCGCGATTAAAAACATCAGAAAAGCACCGGCAACAAATGCTGACAAACGGCCGCGTCCGCCTGCTTTTGTATTAATGACAGATTGTCCGATCATCGCACAGCCCGCCATACCTCCAAAGAACCCAGTCACGATATTTGCAATTCCTTGTCCGCGGCTCTCTTTATTTTTGTCACTGTCCGTATCCGTCATTTCATCAATAATCTGTGCTGTCAGCAAGGATTCAAGCAATCCGACAAACGCTAAAGCAATCGAATAAGGAAAAATGATTTGCAGTGTTTCAAAGGTAAACGGAACATCTGGGATTAAGAAATGAGGCAATGAACTAGAGATATTGCCCATATCCCCAACTGTCCGCACATCCACATGGAAAGTGACCGCAATAATTGTCATCACGATAATGGCGACAAGCGGAGACGGAACCGCAGTCGTAAACCTCGGCAGCACATAAATAATAACCAACGACCCGGCAAGCATCGCATACATGCTCCAAGAAGCACCTTCAAACTGTGGCAGCTGCGCAGAGAAGATAAGGATCGCCAGCGCATTCACAAACCCGATCATCACAGAACGAGGAATAAATTTCATTAATCTCGCAATTTTACTGATACCTAAAATCACCTGAATAACACCTGTCAAAATCGTAGCCGCAAATAAATACTGAAGCCCATAATCAGCGACCAACGACACCATCACAACCGCCATTGAACCAGTCGCGGCTGAAATCATGCCCGGTCTGCCGCCAAAAATTGAAATAATAATGGCTATACAAAATGATGCGTAAAGACCGACCATCGGATCAACACCGGCTATAATAGAAAAGCCAATCGCTTCAGGTATTAAGGCTAATGCAACTAAAATGCCAGCAAGAATGTCTTTTCGGATGTTCCCGAACCATTGCTGTTTCAATGTAAAACGATTATTCAAATATAACGACTCCTTTTAAAAAAATAAATCCGCACCATATCTGTTGGACTGGAAGCTTTTTTTATTCTACGGGAGAAAAAGAAAAGGAAAACGATCGAAGAAAAAGGGGAAACGCTGAATGTATTGTATTGAGGCAAGGAGTTATTATACAAAGAGTATCATATTAAATTTTTCTCAAATACGCAAGATGAATGCTGAAGAAAAAAATGGCTCAAACTAGGTTTGAGCCATTTCGCCGGATTATATCATATCCGGATGAGAAACAAGAATCGTTTTAACTGCGGCAATATCTTTTCTCTCATTTGACAACGGGTCTATGCCCATCAATTCCTGAATGGCAGCCTCATAGTTCTCAAGCGGGGTTTTCTCCGTAATCAACTCAGAAAGCTGAGGCATGTCCGCGGCACATGATACCGCATCCTCCATAATCTGGCGTGCCTCTCCGGTTCCAACAATCGTCACGCCATTAGAAAGCAGCTGGAAAGGCTTGATTTTCATCTCATACGTATCGTCAAACCCCATGGGCACAAGCCTTCCGCCCTTGTCAATTAACGGGTATGCCCAATCAAGCTGATTGCCGATCGCGTCAAAGACCACATCAAATGTTCTTCCTTGGTTAATCCGCCTGACCTCATCTGCCGTTAAATCCCGCGGGTGATAAACATAGTCAGATATCCGGCGCGCCGCTTCTGAACGGTACTCTCCAATCTCTGTCGCGACGGTAAGCCTTGAGAGTTTTTTCACCATCATTTGCACAAGCAGCCCAATCGGCCCTGACCCTAATACCAGTACAGAATCGTCAAGCTTTATTGCAGTCCGCTCAATCACATTTAATACACAGGAAAGCGGCTCAATTAAAGTAGCCCGTTCCCATTCCATTTCGTCCGGGATTTTATACATAAAACGGTCCTCGCCCACGTAATAATCAGCAAATGTGCCATGTGCCCCCAATCCCAGCTGCCAGTCTTCGAACGTTTCACAATAACAAGTTAAACCTTTCCTGCAATAATAACACTTTCCGCAAAACTGAGTCGGATCGATCACCACGCGATCACCAGGCTTAACGTTTTTAACTTCAGGCCCCGTTTCTGTCACCACTCCCACCGATTCGTGGCCTAGAATCATATTGTGAGTCGCATGCATCTTTCCTTTTAGAACATTTAAATCCGTTCCGCAGATGCCTGTCCCGTATATCCTTACTTTCACATCGTTCATTTTTTTAATCTGAGGTTCTTCTACGTCTTGCATTTCAAGCCGATCATTAGGAGTCCAGACTAACGCTTTCATATGTCTCTTCCTTTCTGTCCCAGCGAATTTGATCCAGCAGCTTTTGATGCAGCTCCTTCGTTGATGCAGCGATGCATGACTGCTGGTTATTGTAGCTAAGATCCGTCAGAAGTGTATCATCCAAGGACTTTCCATATGCATCAGTAATGACAACACCTGCTTTTTTCGCCAAAAACACACTTGCGGCAATATCATATGGGAACAGATGCAGAACCTGCCCATTCCCCACAGCCTGAAAATCCTTCAGCAACGCAGGATCGTCTTTTAATAAACGATTGCCGATATCAACATAGGCATCCATCTGCCCTGTAATAATTCTGGAGATTGAATAAGAAGCGCTATTGAAAACAAATACACCGCCATTATTCGCTGACTGATCAATCAAATGACCGTACGCATCAATCATGAGGTGCGCAGGATGTCCATTAAACTCAAGGCTCCAAAACATATGTTTAATGTCTTCCACTTTGCTCAGATTTGGCAGGGTGCCGCGATAGCCTTCATAATAGATCCCCTCAGAATAAACATCCGCGTACATATAGGCACCCGTTTTCAGCTCAAGCAGAAAAGCAAATTCAATATCCTTAATTTTTGCATCAGGCATGTAAGCAGCCAACGCGATAGAGATACAAGACATTTCAAGCCCTGCAGCTGCCGGACGGGTGCCGTCAATCGGATCAACGATCAAAATATATTGAGGATTGTCTCCAAATACCTTCAGACCGCCATCTTCCGTATAAAACGCGACTGACTCCTCTTTGCTTTTCACATATTCCAGCACTGCGTTTTCAGCAGCGGCATCAATGTTAAACTGTGCATCACCGCCAGGGGAATACCCATTAACTAATCGATTTTTCAGTGTTCCTTTCTGTCCCTTTACTTCTTCATAAACAAATTTTCCAAGTTCTATAATATATTCTTTCACTTGATATCCTCCAATAGCTTACGAAGTTTGAAACAAAGCACCTCAGCCTCACTAAGCGTAATCGTGAGAGGCGGACGGATTTTAAATACATTTCCGAATCCGTAACGGGAAGTCCGTAAAATTAACCCATAATCCATAGCTCGTTTCGCGATATAGTTGGTCAACTCTACATCAGGCTCATTATTCTCTTTTACAATTTCAACACCGATCATCAAACCTACGCCTCTGACGTCAGCCATAAATGTAAACTCTTTCTTCATATGCTCTAAGGAATCCATAATATAATTCCCGACAATGGTTACATTCTCTAAAAAGCCGGGACGCTGCATGATTTCGATTGTTTTACATGCAGCTGCCGAAGCCATCACATTTGAGCCATAAGTAAATGAGTGATTGTGTCCGGCTAATCCCATATACTTTTCCTCTGTAAGGGTGGCGGCAACCTGGAATCCAGTGCCTCCCAACCCTTTTGCGACAGTCATCATATTCGGTTTTACATCAAAGTAATCAGCGGCAAACATCTTGCCTGTCCGGCCGAATCCGGTTTGAATTTCATCAAAAATAAGTGCGATATCATGCTCATCACAGAGCTTTCTTAATTGCTTAAAGTATTCCTTAGGCGGAACGATGTTTCCTCCATTACCGGAGATCGGTTCTATAATCATTGCGGCAATTTTCCCGTTACTCGCATATTCGATAAAATCATTTATTCTTTCTACACAAAGCATTCCGCATGAATCTGGCTTCTGATTGTAAAAACAACGGTTGCAATAGGGGTCAGGCACCTGCAGGCCAAAAGAAAACTGAGGGGGGAACGGCTCTCTTCGAAAAGAATTGCCGGATAACGCAGACATCATATACGTTTGGCCAAGATGGCTTCGGAATAAAGAAATGACATCTGTTTTTCCAGAATAGTTCTGAGCCATTTTAATGGCTCCTTCATTCGCAGCAGAGCCGCTGCTAACCTTAGGGTGAACTTTAGTGAGATTGTCGGGGGAGATTTCTACAAGTTTTTCAGCTAGTTTATTAACGGCGTTGGTTTGGTAGGAAGAAGTGACGTGTATCAGCTGGTCAGCCTGTTCTTTGACTGTATCAATAACTTCTTTATTGGTATAACCCAAATTCAAGTTGAAAGTTGCAGAGGCACAATCAATATACTCATTGCCCTCTGAATCGTACAAATAGATGCCTTCACCTCTTTCCATGACAACGTCATCCACTTTGTAATACAAACTGTCTGGATTTGTAATTTCTTTAGTCCCCACTATCAACACCCCTATTTAATAAAATATGTAAAACTCGTTAATCATCGTATAAATTCTAGAAATTAATGTCAACTAGATAAATAGTAAAAATTGTTAACTATTTGTTAACGTTTGCATTGAGGGTTTCTATTCAAACTCCATATGTTATGATAGAAATAAATGGGTTTACTGTAAAAATTAAATATAAAAACAAAATAAACAGCTTATTTTTTCTACCAGTCCGATCATGTGAATTTTAGGGGAGTACTATTTTTATCAAAGGAGATTAACGAATGAAAACTCGTTTACTGTGGATTGGATGTTTATCTTACGGATCGATCGCCTTTACTCTTGTTATACTTGGAGCTGTTTTGCCGGAATTGCTTTCCCATTACTCACAAAGCTATAGTAACGGCGGAGTATTAGTATTTTCGCAATTTATAGGGTTTTTAATTGGTGTACTGGGTATGCCATATGCTGTGAAGAGAATGGGGCGAAGAAAGGTAGTTGTGATTGGATTAGCCATGATCAGCTGCGAGTTGTTTTTTTATTTTCTCCCACCATGGCCGCTGCTCTTTCTTCTAGTCTGTATGGCTGGACTTGGCGCCGGACTCGTAGAATCTTGTGTAGGAACAATTATCCTAACAGCAATTAAAGAAAAACAAGCAATTGCCATGAGTAAGATGGAAGTAGCGTATGGTTTAGGAGCCCTTTTCATGCCGTTGCTTTCTGGTTTTTTAATCAGCAATAATGTCTGGGCACTGGCCTTTCTCGTATTAGGGTTAAGTTCATTTCTTTTGATGCTCGTTTGGAGCCGAATGAGTTTTGGCAGTCTAGACGATTTGCTCATTCGTCAAACAGATACCTCGGGCAATGGAAAACAACAAGCACCTATCAGTTTTCGAAAACATGGCTTACTGTTTATTTCATTAGCAGCTGCTTACTTCTTTTTTTATGGGGGCAGTGAAGTATCGATTGTTCATTTTATCCCCTCCATCTTTGCTGAAAAGTGGGATATCTCTAACTCCTTAGCAACCATAACGGTCACAATATATTGGATCGGCATGATCATTGGCCGTTTGCTGACTGGACCCGTTTCCGAAAAACTAACCTATCATCGGTATCTCAGGCTGATTAATATCGGCGGCCTCATTTCACTTTGTATTTTAGCAATCAGTAAAATGGCTTTTGCAGGCTTTGTTCTTTGTTTCTTCTTAGGATTATTTATGGCTGGCATGTTTGCCATTGCCTTAATTATCACCAATCAATTCTACCCTGGAAAAACAGAACAAACGACAAGCATGCTGCTTGCTGCTAATGGATTAGGCGGTTCTATCCTGCCAATCGCAGTCGGATGGAGTCTAGATGAGTTCCCCGTCCAAACTGCATTTTGGTTATTTACGACTCTCATGTTGATCATGCTGGGGATTGTGTTCGTATTAAAAATATTAGAGAACTTGAAAAGCAGAAAGCTCGATAAAATGGATAGGAAAGAAGACAAATCAGTGCAGATATAAAACAAAAAAACCCAGCTCATTGAGCTGGGTTTACCCTTGCTTGGCGGCGTCCTACTCTCACAGGGGGAAACCCCCGACTACCATCGGCGCTGAAGAGCTTAACTTCCGTGTTCGGTATGGGAACGGGTGTGA